>JAYWGJ010000260.1:0-5682 GCA_043778315.1 Saprospiraceae bacterium
AAAATCGAGTATGATTTTTGGCTGTACTCGATGCCGTCTTCGGGGTATAACAAGAGCAAAATACGAAAAAACTGCTCGTCCGCTTCGCCCGTCGTGCGCGCCGCTTTATCGCTAAACACGTTATAATCGGCGTACAAATGATAGTTTTTGCCGTCTTCGCTCAACTGCGGCACAAAACCCTTAATGCACGCCTCCAACCAAAAAAGGTCGGGCATTTGGTCGCTTTTGCTCACTTGGTCGGCTATTTTTTGCGTCATCGCGTCGCGCAAAAGCATTGCGGTAGCATAAAAAGCGGCAAATTGCTCTTGCGTTTTGGCAGTTTTGAGTATTTCGTTGTGCGTAGCGATTCTATCGGCTAACGCTTGCCCGAAAAAAGTAGCGCACCGTCGTTGCAACAGCAATTTGAGGTCGTCGGAGGCTGTTTTTTTATCGAATTTCACCATGCCGCCGTATATCCAACCCTCCTTGCCATCGGCGGTGCGCACTTGCAGCCACGGCTCGTTGTGAACGATGCCATGCAACGTTTGCTGACTACTAAACGACGAGTAATTATTGAGGTAAAACACGCTATCCGTCTTCGCGAGCGTAGCGATTACCGCAGACTCGTTGCCTGCCTCGGTGTGCAGTTCTACCTTCTCGGTGGTGAAATGTAGCGTCGCGCCGTTCGCTTTTTTTTGTGTCAATGCTTGCGAGATATTTTCGGTATTACACGCAGAAAACAGCAGCGAAGCGGCTAATATATGAGTAGTTATTTTCATTTTTGGAACGTTTTTGATAGTTTAGTTTAGCACAAAATTAGGCTTATTTATTGCCAATACTGACTAATATGGTAATGATTATAATAAAATTAACTTTTTTGAAAGTTTGAGTTTAGGAAAGCAAAAAAATTGCTTTAACTTTACGTTGTAATTGAATTTAAGCATTAAATTGATACCCAAAAATAATTTAACATTGATAATTTTAGCCATAGAATCCTCCTGCGACGACACGTCGGCAGCCGTTGTAGTCGATGGCGTAGTGCGCTCCAACTGCACCGCGACGCAAATTATTCATGCGCAATACGGCGGCGTAGTGCCTGAACTCGCGTCGCGCGCGCACCAAAGTAATATCGTTCCGATAGTAGATGCCGCCTTAAAAAAAGCAGGCGTGCAGCTCTCCGACCTCAACGCGGTTGCCTTCACTCGCGGACCCGGTTTACTCGGTTCGCTGCTCGTCGGTGTATCTTTTGCGAAGGGTTTAGCGTTGAGTTTGGGTGTGCCGATGATAGCCGTGAACCACATGAAAGCGCACGTTTTGGCGCATCTGATAGACGACCCAAAACCGAAATTGCCGTTTTTGTGCCTCACCGTGAGCGGCGGACACACGCAAATCGTATTGGTACGCGACTACTTAGATATGGAGGTTTTGGGCGAAACGATAGATGACGCGGCAGGCGAAGCGTTCGATAAAACGGGTAAAATACTCGGATTGCCGTACCCCGCAGGTCCAGAAATAGATAAACGGGCCAAATTAGGAACGCCCCGATTTACGTTTTCAGAACCCGCAATTGCAGGTTTGAATTTCAGTTTTAGCGGTTTGAAAACGCAAATTATGTATTTTATACAAAAAGAAACCAGGCAAAATCCTGATTTTCTGACCGAAAATATGGACGATATTTGCGCGTCGGTGCAAGCACGAATTATCTCTATTTTGATGAATAAATTGCGCACCGCGATCAAGCAAACGGGCATCAAAGAAGTAGCAATTGCGGGCGGCGTTTCCGCTAATTCGGGCTTGCGTAATACGCTCGCCGAACACGGCAAAAAATACGGTTGGCAGACCTATATTCCTGCATTTCAATACTGTACCGACAACGCGGGTATGATTGCAATAACCGCGCATTACCAGTATTTGATGGGCGATTTTGTAGGACAAGACATTGCGCCGTTGGCGCGAATGCGGGTGTAGGTAGCCAAAGAATGTACAAATATTATAAAAAAAACAATTTTATAACAAATGAATAAATTGACAATAGACACCAAATTTAATTTTCATGCAGACGACCCCGACAGCAAAAGTCCAACCTTAAAAAGATACCACAGACTTTTATGGAGCAAACCGCTTCCAAATGGGACTAAATTTAACTTACTAGACCATAAAAGCGGCGTTTATTTGTATCACAAATCGGAGCTTGGAGAATGCTTTTTAGGAAGTGATGCAATAACGCATTCCTACAAAAATCATAGATGCCAACAACTGAATAATTTTAGGTGACTCATCAAAACTAAATGCTTTGAAAGCCAAATAATGTTTTTTTATTGTAAATCTTTAAATTTGACTAATAAAGGGGGTAAATAATCCGTAAAAAAGCAGATGCACTTATTTTTGCCTAAAAGTAACACTTTTAGGCAGTTATAATTATCCAAAGTTCTTAGTAGTTTAGGTTATCCTTTCAAAAACACAAAATTACGCGCCGTACTGCGTTCCACGTCGTAGCGGTATCCGTTGCTATCAAAGGCTTGCAAGTGTTTCGGATTTTTTATTTTATTACGAACAATAAAATCTGCCATCATACCACGAGCCTTTTTAGCGTTAAACGAAATGATTTTATACACGCCATTTTTGAAGTCTCTAAATTCGGTAGTATAAACCTCCGCGTCTAATTTTTTCAAATCTACAGCTTTAAAATACTCGTCGGAAGCTAAATTAATGATTATTTTTTGCTTTTGTACAACCAAATCCTCATTGAGCGTCGCCACTATTTGCTCCTTCCAAAAGGTATATAAATTTTTTCCTTTTGGGTTAGCCAATGCAATACCCATCTCTAAACGGTAGGCTTGCATAAGGTCGAGTGGGCGCAATAGGCCATACAAACCCGATAAAATGCGCAAATTTTCTTGTGCAAACTTAACGTCCTTAGTTGTCCATGCCGACGGCTGCATACCTTGATATACGTCGCCTGTGAAAGCGAAAAGCGCAGGCTTCGCGTTTTTTGTGGTAAACGGCTGCTGCCAATCGGCAAAACGCACCACGTTAAGTGCCGCTATATTTTCGCTAACGCTCATCAATTGTATTAAGTCGTTGCTCGTACATTTTCGCGCAATATCTACTAATATTTGGCTTTGCGCCAATAAACGCGGTTGCGTACAAACAAGTTTAGGTGCTGCTGTCTCGAAGTCTAACGACTTGGCAGGCGATAATAAAGTAAGCATAATTATATATTTTGGCAAAAAGTGAATCTTGATACAAAGATAGCAATTTATTTTTTAGCCCAATAGCACAAAGCAACAACGCGCCACCCTACATAGTAGAATGGCGCGTTGCTGCTTTAAAACCCAAATGACAACACAATTGCAAATGTCGTGCCAAAAGTGAATTTTGTGTATTTTTTATTTTTGTGATTGGGAATGAAGAGAAAATGGGCACCTGTAAATTTTATAAAGGATTTTGATTTAAAAACAAGGCAGATTTAAGGCGCGATGCCTTGCATCATAACGGAAATCTAACGCCGTTTCAAATCAAAAGACAAGTTAATTACAGTTAATTATTTTGGATATTTTCCTTATTTCCATAACAAATAAAGAACGGCGAATAGAGACTTTTTTTATTATAGCGTAGTGGTAAAAAGGTATCTGCGTCCAAAATCGAGCCGCCTGCTTCCTCTACTATAATCTGCGCCGCCGCCGTATCCCACTCCATACAAGGCGCAAAGCGCGGATAAATATGCGCCGTGCCGTCGGCTATTCTCATAAATTTGAGTGCGCTACCTATATTTGTAAATTGCGGCGCGTCGAATGCTTCTATAAAAGCACTCGTTTTAGCGTCGTAATGCGAACGCGAGGTAACAAAGAGCAAATATGTATCCGTCTCAGCAAATATTTTGACATGAATTTTTTTAAATTCTTTTTTTGCATTAACGCAAAACGCGCCTTTACCTTCGGCAGCGATATAAGTAACGCCTTCGGCAGGAACGTGTACCACGCCAAAAACGGCTTTATCCTTATGAATAAGCGCGATATTTACCGTGAACTCTCCGTTACGCTTAATAAATTCCTTAGTGCCGTCGAGCGGGTCTATTAACCAATAATAAGTATAGTTTTTTCTTATTTCATAAGGGATTTCTGCATTTTCTTCGGATATAATTGGATAATTATACACTAATAAGCCATTGCAAATCAGTTCATTAGCCAATTTATCGGCTAACGTAAGCGGCGACTCGTCGGTTTTGTATTCTACACCCATATCCGCTTGCGCGTAAATGCGCATAATCGCCTCACCTGCACGGATTGCAGTATCAAGGACATCTGAATAAGGCGTTTCTAACATTATTTGTGACTTAGTGGTATAGTGAGTTTTAATTGTTTGATGCGGCGTTTATCCGCCGAAGTGACGCGAAAAACATAGCCGTTCCATTCGATTTCTTCATTCGGCTTTGGCATACGCGCAAAAAGATTGAGTACCAAACCGCCCATCGAGTCCGCCTCTCCACGCGCTGCATCGAAATAATTAGTATCCAAATGTAAGGCGCGACAAACGTCATTGAGCATCATTTTTCCCTCGAAAGTATAGTTTTGCTCGTCTATACGACGGTAGGGACGAGTCACGTCGTCGTCAAACTCATCTTCAATTTCGCCTACTATCTCTTCCAAAATATCCTCGAGCGTCACAATGCCCGCCGTTCCGCCATATTCGTCTATCACAATAGCCATGTGAACCCGTTTTTGCTGAAACTCGCGCAATAAATCATCTATTTTTTTGGTTTCGGGAATGTAATACGCGGGACGAATTAGGGCTTGCCAGTCAAAGTCATCGTTGTGAGCAAGATGCGCAATAAGGTCTTTGGCGAACAAAATACCCGCAATATTATCGCTATCGTCGTCGTCTGTAACGGGTAACCGTGAGTAACCCGACTCGCGCACCATCGCCAAAACAGCGTTAAAACCTGAGGCTTTGTCTATCGTTTCTACATCTACCCGCGCGACCATGATTTGGCGCGTGGATACATTGCCAAACTTAACAATGCTTTTCAGTAAATCCTTGTCCTGCTTCGCGTGTTCGCTGTCCTTAACGGTAATATCGATGGCATGGTCGATATCTTCTTGACTGACCTGCTGTCCGCCAGGCGCACTCATCTGCGCCTCTATATATTTGGTGGAAAGCACCAAAACGGCATTGATAGGCGTAAATAACTTGCGTAATAGCAACATTGGAGCCGCCATAAGCTCCGCAACACTCCATTTATTGCTTTTGGCATAAATTTTTGGCATTATTTCACCAAAAAGTACCAAGATAAACACCTCAATTAGTAATTCTATAACATAAATCACCGTATGACTTAGCGTTAAAGTATGAAAAATACTCGAGAGTATGTAATTCAGCGTCAAAACGATAGCAATATTAATAAAATTAATACCGACAAGTAGTGTGGCTAATAAGTGCTGTGGCTTTTGTAGGAGTGACTCCATGCGCAGCGCAAATGTAGATTCTGTCTTACGCAAGTCACCACGTTCGGTATTCGTTATAGAGAAAAATGAAACTTCTGAGGCGGCAATAAGCGCGGTTGCGATAAGCAAAACAAGTAGACAGCCCAACGCTACGAATAGCGCGGGCGTAAAAATAATTTCTTGTAATGGAATAAACGCGAAACAAGTATGAATACAGGGTTCTTCGTCCATTTAAAGGGTTTTTAGATGAAAAACAGCA
>JAYWGJ010000261.1:0-22664 GCA_043778315.1 Saprospiraceae bacterium
GCCAAAAGCTGTTGCGTTGGTGATGCCGTTGTTCCAAGTATAGCTCGACGCGCCGCTTGCGGTAAGCGTGACGGGTGTGGCAATCATCGGCACTACACTGTTTGTAAAATTAGAACTCGAGCCGCTTAACGCAAAATTAATCAGCGCAGAAGGCGCGTTCACACGGTCGGCGGTTCTATCTATATTTGTGCCATTCGGCACTCCGCCATTGAAATCTAATAAGCTGTATAAACCAAACTGCGGATAAGCGGTACTACTTCTATAAGTGTTTTTAATGTCATTTGCGGTACGCGGAACGCTCCATAAACTCACGTCTTTCATACTGCCCGCACCAAATTTAGGGTTCATGGCATCGCCACCAATAAAAGTTGGCGCACTCAAAGCGAGGTTAAGCGTAGCATTATCATTGGCTACGGCTACGCCATCAACGAGGAGAATAAGACTTGTTTGTGTGCCGTTCCAAAACCATGTAGCCGCTAAATGATGCCACGAGTTGGGCGCAAAACCCTTGGTAATTAGTGAAGAAACATAGTTATTACCCGCCTGACCGCCGCCGCCATATCTGAAATGAAAGCCAACGCCTGGGTGCAGCGAAATCATAAACGAATTGGTGCTGCCTGCGTCTATACCATTACCAAACAATAAATCGTTGTGGTGGTCAGCCCAGTCTGCTTTTTGTACCCACGCCTGCCACGTTCCACTGTTGCCGTTTATGGTAACAGGTTGATAAATATAATCATCTACGCCATCAAAATTCAGAACAGTAGTGGAAGGAATACAGACGCTCGTCGCGCTTGCCGCTACCGCTACGGGCGGTGCTTGATTGACGGTGACGGCTCTTGCTGCTGTTGCCACACAACCGTTTGCATCTGTTGCCGTAACAATATAAGTATTAGATACAACTGGTAAAAAAGGAACGTTATCAGTAATGCCATTCGACCAAGAATAAGAAGTTGCGCCGCCTCCTGTCAAAGTTACATAGTGATTGATAGGCGCGTTTTGCAAAATGAAATTGGAGGCAGAGCCGCTTAACGCGAAATTAATCAGCGCGGAAGGTGCGTTCACACGGTCGGTGGTTCTATCTACATTTGTGTTATTCGGCAATCCGTCATTGAAGTCTAATAAGCTATATAAACCAAATTGCGGATAGGCGGTGCTGGTGGTATAAGTATTTTTAATGTCAATTGCGGTGCGCGCAATGCTCCACAAACTAACTTCTTTCATACTTCCTGCGCCAAATTTAGGGTTTGCGGGGTCGCCGCCAAGGTAAGTAGGTGCGCTTAACGCTAAATTAAGCGTAGCAACATCATTAGTAACGGCTACGCCATCTATATAAAGCACCAAAGCGGTTTGCGTACCATTCCAAAGCCACGCGGCAGCTAAATGATGCCACGAGTTGGGCGCAAAACCCTTAGTAATTAGTGAAGAAACATAGTTATTACCCGCCTGACCTGCGCCGCCGTATCTGAAATGAAAGCCAACGCCTGGGTGCAGCGAAATCATAAACGAATTAGTCGTACCTGCATCTATACCGTTGCCAAATAATAAATCGTTGTGGTGGTCAGTCCAGTCCGCTTTTTGTACCCACGCCTCCCAAGTGCCGCTATTGCCATTGATGGTAATAGGTTGATAAATATAATCATCTACGCCGTCCAAATGCAGTACTGTTGTTGGACTATTACAAAACGTCGGATTGACGGCAGTGGTCGTCACCGTCGGCAACGGATTTATCGTAATCGTCCGCGTCGCGGTAGCCGAGCAACCGCTTGTTGTACCCGTAACGGTGTAGGTTTGGTTTACGGTCGGCGTGAAAGGAGTGTTATCTGTGATGCCACCGCTCCAAGTATAAGTCGTCGCGCCCGTTCCGCGTAGCTGCGTACTCGAACCCGCGCACGGCGTTGCGTTCGTAGTAGTAGCTACCACCGTTGGCGGTCTATTGATAGTCGCATTTGCGTCGTTACAATCGGTATTATTTATGGAGTAGCCGCTCGGCGGCGTAGTCGCATTTGTGGCGCATACCGCCACTAAACCGCCCGTACCAAACCCGTCGCCGTCGGTATCGGTATAAAAAGGAAAGGTTCTGTTTTTGCTGGCATCGTTATCATTACAATCCGTGTTATTCGTTACATAGCCCGAAGGAAGGGTTGCTAAACAAAAAGAAAAAATGGCAGTGCTGCCGTAGCCGTCGCCGTCGGCATCTAAATAACCTGTGATTCTAGCTTTTAGCGTAGCATTCGTATCATCACAATCGAGATTATTGGTTGAAAAACCAGGCGGTATGACCAATGGATTTATTCTAGTGCATCTATCAATTAGTCCACCTGTGCCGAAACCATCACCGTCTGCATCTATATAAAATTGAACAATGGTATTCGTAGTGGCATCACCTGGGCTACAATCGGTATTATTTAAACTATAATAAGGCGGTGGCGTAGTGGGACTTGCTGCACAGGCAAACTCCAAAACGCTAGTGGAATTACCATAACCATCATTGTCAGCATCATAATAAAAACGATAGGAAGTGTACATCGTTGCATTATTATCATTGCAATCGCCATTATCGTTACTATATCCATAAGGTGCGGTTGTTCCACTGCCCACACAAACGTCCACTCTCGTCCCTGTGCCATAACCATCGTGGTCATTATCTGGATAAAAACGAACTAATCGGAATATGTTCGCATCGCCATCACTACAATCGGTGTTGTTGGTGACATAGCCAGCAGGTGGCGTAGATTGGCAAAAATCTACGCCTACACTACGACCATAGCCATCGCCATCTGCATCTTGATAATAAATAATGCCTGCGTGCGAATTGGGATTATTATCATCACAGTCCCTGCCATTATTAATGGGATTACAGGCAGCGCAGTAAGTACTCCAATTACCAGTACCACTTTGAAGTGCTGGATTAGGGGAATAGCCGTCGTTGTCAGCATCTATATAATAATTATAATCCCAGAGTACGTTCGAGGTAGTTGGTGGTGTGGTATTGCTAAGATATCTTGTCCAGCCTGTATTTGCAGGACCAGGCAGACCATTGCTTACCGAAGAGTAATTATCATTTCTGTACAAATCTGCGGAAGCACCAGCTACGCTACCCTGAAGCACCCATTTACTAAATATAGTACTATAAAAGATTATGTGAATATAAACAATGCCATTAATAGTTTCGTTTTTTTTATAAGCACCAGCGTTATTAAAATTTTGATACCAATCATATCTTCCGTTTGCTGCCAAATCTCCCGCTCCACTTACATTGATATAAGCCGTGGTATAATTTGCTTGCGCTTTGGCAGTAAATGTACTAGACATTAACATTGCCAGCGTCAAGCAAAACAGGATAGCACTTTTTCGCAGCGTCAGAAACGCGCGCAAAATGGTTGCTGTTTGGTGAGCTGTCGCCAAACGAACGCGGGTTACAGAAACCTGTAAGGGCTGTTGTTGTGGTAATTTTTCCATTTTAATTTGATTTTAAAATTTTTGAAAAAGATTTACTTTTGGAATATAGTTAATTAGATTTTTTTTATTTCCATAAACTATATTACAAAAGTAGTTGCGAAAGCAACACCAACCAAATTTGTGGGACGAACAACCGTATTATGTGATGAACGACCTGAAAACTCGTTTTTTAGAAATATTAACTAATCTTTTCGCAAAAAAAATGTACTTTTGCAATTGATGAAACAGACAATTACAATAGACGGTTTGCCCGTGAGTTACGAGGTCACGGGGAGCGGCGCGCCCGTCGTGCTGCTGCACGGCTGGGGTTGCGAAGCCAAAACAATGGCGGTGATACAAAACGCGCTAACGCCTCATTATCAGGTCTTTGCGATAGATTTTCCTGGCTTTGGTAGTACGCCCGCGCCGCCTGTGGCGTGGAGTACCGTCGATTACACGACCCTCACGCGCCGTTGGCTGGCAGCATTAAACATCGAGAATCCGATATTGATAGGACACTCTTTTGGCGGACGGATTATCATTCGCTTGGTGAGCGGCGGTTTTGCAGCGCAAAAAATAGTACTCACAGGCGGCGCGGGCATCAAAGCGGCGCGTCCTTTTTCCTATTATATAAAGGTGTACTCGTTCAAAGCGGCGCGTATGTGCTTAGAGTTTCCGCTTTGGCGCGCCTTCACGCAAGACATTGTGGCGGATATGCGCGCCCGCATGGGCAGCAGCGACTACCAAAAAGCAAGTCCCGTGATGCGCGAAACACTCGTCAAGGTCGTGAACGAAGACCTCCGCGACTTGTTGCCACAAATAAAAACGCCCACGCTTTTGCTCTACGGCGAAAACGATACGGCTACGCCTGTGCGCGATGCCAAAATCATCGAGAAAGGTATCGTCGGCTCGGGTTTGGTAGTAATAAAAAATGCAGGTCACTACGCTTTTTTGGATAAAACGAATGAGTTTTTATTGATTTTGCGTAGTTTTATGGAATGATTAGCCCAAAATTTTATTTAATTTTACAAAATGCTTATATTTTAATGTCAATGCTTACACTTATTGCCGTAATTGCTTTTTTGGTTGCCAAAACCAAGCGGGAATTGCTGATATTACAACAAAATTCGTACTTTCCGAACCGCTACGCGCAATGGATACAGCGAAACGTCGAAAAATATCTGCCGCGCACCGCGATAGTTGCGTTTGCGGCAAGCCTCCTTGTTTATTTTGATTATACAATAATAGGCAAAATGATTTTTGCGGCGGTCTGCGCGATTTCCGCGTATTGGGTGTGGACGCAAAAGGAGAAAAAAGCCTTGGCGTTCACGCCGCGAGTGAACCGTTTGTTTGCCGCTAGCGTCGTTTTGGCGGTGCTGCCTATCGGCGTGCTGTATTTTATATTATCGTATTTTTTTGCGCCTTGCGCGTGGTTTTGGACGGCAGTAGCGGTGTACGCCGCTTGCGCGTTTCCGACCGTTCCGTACCTCGCTAACGTACTGATGCAACCCTACGAAGCGGCTGTAAATCAAGGGTTTATAGACGACGCGGCTCAAAAATTAAAAACGCATACGCAGCTTACTGTCATCGGCATCACGGGTAGTTATGGCAAAACAAGCACCAAACATTTTGTGGCGCGCATTTTATCCGAAAAATTTAACGTCCTGATGACTCCTGGCAGCGTGAACACGACGCTCGGAATTGTCCGCATCGTCCGCGAGCAACTGAAACCGACACACCAGATTTTTATCTGCGAAATGGGTGCGAAAAAACGCGGCGACGTGAAAGAAATTTGCGATTTGGTGCAACCCGATATTGGCATATTAACCGCCGTCGGACCCGAGCATCTCGATTTTTTTGGCAATATGGACAACGTACAAAAAGGCAATTTTGAACTGATAGACAGCTTGGACGCAGCCGACGGCGTAGCGATTATGAACTCGGATTACGAGTTGGTCGCTAATGCGCCGCACCCGCTCGCCGTGCAGCAAAAACTGTATTACAGTGTAGAAAAAGGCAGTAAAGCGCGTTTTTTGGCGCAAAATATCACTTATACCGAGCAGGGTATGCGTTTTGAGGTGTTTGATAACGACGTATTTGTGTTGGCGTTAGACACTAAATTGTTGGGTATTCACAACGTATCTAATATTTTGGCTGGTGTGATTATTGCCTTACGGCTCAATATGGAACACGCCCGTATCGCTTACGCGGTGCGCAATTTGCAACCCGTCAAGCACCGTTTGGAGGTCAAAAAGCACGCGAACGGCGTGACTATTATCGACGACTCTTACAACTCTAATCCGAAAGGCGCGGAGATGGCGTTGCAAGTGTTGCAACAGATGCGCGGCACCCGCAAAACTATCGTCACACCTGGTATGATTGAACTCGGCGACGAGGAATTTGCGCTCAATAAAGCCTTCGGTAAGCAGATTGCGGCATATACCGACTACGCGGTTTTGGTCGGACCCAAGCAAACCGTGCCTATACAAGAAGGTTTGCGCGAAGCAAATTATCCGACCGAAAAAATTTATATCGCCAAAAATCTGCAAGATGCAATGCAACATCTCAATGGCAGAATGTTGGCTGGCGACGTGATTTTGTACGAAAACGATTTGCCCGATACTTACAATGAACAATAGCGATTTCAGTGATTAGTGTTCAGTGATTAACGATTAGTAAGCACTCGAATTTATTGATTTTCAAAAACTTTACACGCGTTCTTTTGTTAGACAACAAGAATACGAAAGGCTGAAGCAAATACTAATCACTGAACACTAATCGTTAATCACTAGAAAAAATTATTAATCACTAAAAAAAGAAATTATGCTTAAAGCGCGCAGATGTATCGTTTGGTTTCGGCAAGACCTCCGTATGCACGATAACGAAGCACTCGACTCCGCTATCGGTTTTGCCGACGAAGTAGTGCCCGTTTATGTCTTCGACGAACGGATATTTAAGGGTGAAACAAGTTTTGGTTTCCCTAAAACGGGCGTACACCGTGCGCAGTTTATCATCGAGGCGGTTGCTGATTTGCGCGCCTCGTTTCAAAAGCTCGGTATTAATCTGGTTGTCCGCGTTGGCAAACCCGAAGAGGAGATTTTTAAGCTCGCCAAGGAGATAGAGAGTTCGTGGGTGTTTTGCAATATGGAGCGTATGGACGAGGAGCGGCGCGTACAAGCTGCTTTGGAGCAAAAACTATGGACAGTAGGGCAAGAATTGCGTTTTTTTCGGGGTAAAATGTTGTATTATACCCAAGATTTACCGTTTCCTGTGGCGCACACGCCCGAAATATTTACCACTTTTCGTAAGGAGGTGGAGCGCACCGTACCCGTACGGCAGCCCTTGCCCGCGCCTACCCGCATGAACGCATGGACTACGCGCCCTTCCGCAGGCGCAATGCCTACGCCCGCTACTTTCGGACATGATGACAACTACAAAAAACACGCGAAAAGTGTCTTACCTTTTGAGGGCGGCGAAACTGCTGCGCTAGAGCATCTCGGGCATTACTTTTGGGGTACCGACCTCATCAAAACCTACAAAGAAACTCGTAATGGATTGCTGGGTGCTGATTATTCCTCCAAGTTTTCGGCTGCGCTTGCGCAAGGCTGCTTGTCGCCAAAACGTATTTACGACGAACTAAAAGCCTACGAAGCAGAACGCGGCGACAACGAATCTACTTATTGGCTATTTTTTGAGTTGCTTTGGCGCGATTTTTTCCGCTTGATGGGTAAGAAGTATGGCAACGCGATGTTTAAAGAGACAGGTTTATTGGGTAAAAAAACAAAAAAATACACCGATAATCGCGCCAAATTTGAGCAGTGGGCAAACGGTACTACGGGCGTTCCGTTTGTAGATGCGAATATGCGCGAACTGCGCGCGACGGGTTTCATGTCAAATAGAGGCAGACAAAATGTAGCGAGTTACCTCGTAAACGACCTACAAGTGAATTGGCTGATGGGCGCGGAATGGTTCGAGTCGATGCTCGTAGATTACGACGTGTGTAGCAATTACGGCAACTGGAACTACATAGCTGGCGTAGGCAACGACCCGCGCGACAATCGCTACTTCAATATAGAAAAACAGGCTAGAACCTACGACCCGCAGGGCGCGTATCAAGATGTCTGGTTGCGCAAAACAAAAGTATAGGAAAACAGGTATATGTAGTTTTTTATTTTTTAATCGCATTAAAATCCAATAAATATGTTATTAATAGTACAGCATAATTCATATTGTTAATATTGAATTAAAATAATATTCTGTCTTGGCTAATAGTTTTTATAAAAAACGAATAAAAATTCCTAGTATTGATATTATAAAGTTTAATATTTTTCTATAAAAATAATCAAAAAAATAGTTGTTTAGCATCAAAGATATTTCTTATCTTTGGTGCTGTTTTTTGTTTAAAAAATATAGAAAATAATATTTCAACAGTTCATCATTTTTAATTTGTAACATGAAAAAAACAATTACACTTTTATTTTTTGCAGCACTATTCATCGTCTTCACCTCAGGGACAAATAATAGCGGCGGCAGAGCAGGACAGACGGGTTCGCCTGGCGAAAGCTCTTGTAATCAATCGGGTTGCCATAGCTCTTTTGCCCTCAATACGGCAGGCGGCAGCGTTACACTCGCTTCCGATATGGTGGGTTGGGCGTATGTACCTGGCGTTACCTACAATATGACGCTCAAAGTGGCGCGCCCCGGTAGTCGACTTTTTGGCTTGTCCTTAGAGGCACTTACTACCGCGAACGCGAACGCGGGTACGCTGACCATCACTAATGCCGCGCAAACGGCTATCGGTACACGCACTATAAGCGGTGTATCGCGCAGAAGCGTTACGCATGTATCAGGCGGCGGAGCGAGCAACGACTCTATGAAATTTGCTTTCAGATGGGTAGCACCCGCTACCAATATCGGCAACGTAACGGTCTATTTTTCAGGGCTTTGCGCTAATGCTGATGGCGGAACGAATGGCGATTATGCCTACACGGGTACGCGCGTCCTTACACCTTTTGTAAGCACCTTTAATCGGTCGTTGAATGTCATAGAGTTTTCGGTTTTCCCGAATCCCGTGCGCGAAAAAATCCACGTCCGCTACACTGCAACGGCGAATATTACGCAATTTCGGTTACTTTCCCTTGACGGCAAAGTGATTGCGGATTGGCAAGAAACGGGCGAAGGCGTGAACAAAGAAACGGATTTGGCGTTAATTAATAACCAGTTAGGAGGCGCGTATTTATTGCAAATCATCAACGGGGAACACACGGGCGTACAACGCTTGATGATTAACCGTTAAGAAAAAAATAGGTAGAAAATAAGCAGTATCAATATAATTTGGTGCTGCTTATTTTTTTCTTTTTTAAACCTCAGTAATTATTAAAAGTCAAAATACATATTACAAATAATTTTAATGCCATTTCATTATCAATTTTTCAGTTCAGTTCAGTTTTTATATTTAATCCATTTTTAATTTTTTCTTTAAAACCCATTCTTATCATGCAAATTAAAAACCTAACCGTAGCGGTTTTGGCACTCGGATTGAGCCTCGCCGCTAATGCGCAACAACGGACTTGTGCAGCCAACGACGTGTTGTTGCATCAATTGGAGCAAGACTCCTATTTACAACAAAATAGGGACGCGATAGAAGCACATACTGCCGCTTACGCGCAATTTCCGACCATGCAGCGCGTATCGGTAACGATACCCGTAGTCGTTCACGTTTTGTATAATAACACGACGACCAATATAAGCGACGCGCAGATTTTATCGCAAATAGCGATACTAAATGCCGATTTTGCTGCTACAAACAGTGATTACTCGCTTACGCCAAGTGTATTTCAGGGCGTTCGCTCGGGCAATACGGGCATCCAGTTTTGTATGGCAAAACGCACCCCGACAGGCGCGGCTGCCACAGGTATTTTGCGTAAAGCAACCACCAAAACCTCGTTTTCTGCAGATGCCGACGACGCGAAAAACGCGACAACAGGTGACGCACCATGGGCAACGGGTCAGTACCTCAATCTTTGGATAGTGCCGTCTATCACGAGCGGCGGACAAGGCGGTATTTTGGGTTATGCCCAATTTCCTGGCGGTCCGGCAGCGACCGATGGTGTGGTGATTGCGTACAATTATTTTGGCAGTACAGGTGCAGTAGCTGCGCCTTACAATAAAGGCAGAACCGCTACGCACGAAGTAGGTCACTGGCTCAATTTGAGCCATATTTGGGGCGATGCGAACTGCGGTAACGACCAAGTGTCGGACACGCCCACCTCTCAAACTTCTAACTTCGGTTGCCCTGCGTTCCCCAAAGTGACTTGCTCGAACGGTCCGAACGGTGATATGTTTATGAACTATATGGACTACACCGACGACGCTTGTATGTATATGTTTTCGGCGGGTCAGCGTACTCGTATGGAGGCATTGTTCGCATCTGGCGGCTTCCGCGCATCGTTGCTTACGTCTCAAGGTTGCGTTGCACCTACGGGCGGAACAACCTGCGCTGTGCCTACGGCGTTAGCGTCAAGCAGTATCACTACTACTACCGCATCGGTATCTTGGGGCGCGGCTTCTGGCGCAACCGCTTATTCGTTGCAATACAAAACTGCCGCCGCAACTGCTTTCACGACTATTTCTGTAACAACGGCAAGCGCAGCTTTGACGGGTTTGACGGCTGGTACAACCTATAATTTTCGAGTAGCGACGGTTTGTGGCGCTACGACAACGGCGTATTCTGCCGCCGCTTCGTTCACTACCTTGACCGCAAGCGCGGTGACGTATTGCGCCTCGAAAGGCGCGAGTGTAACCGACGAGTACATTAATATCGTGCGTTTAGCGAAAACCGCTACGCCTACTACTTATGTGATTAACAACACATCGGGTGCGAATGCTGGCTACGGCAACTTCACGGCTACTGCCGTAAACGTGGCGCGTAGCACGGGCTACACCATTTCTATTACGCCAAAATGGACGGCAACCGTTTACTCGGAGGGCTATAATGTATGGGCGGATTGGAATCGCGACGGCGACTTTGCGGACGCAGGCGAGTCTGTTTATGTAAAAGCAATCAGTACAAGCGCGCTCGCTACGGGTACGTTTACTATACCTGCTACCGCGAGCCTCGGCACTACCCGTATGCGTGTGCAGATGAAATACAACGCGAACGCGACTGCTTGCGAATCGTTTAGCTACGGCGAAGTAGAGGATTACACCTTGAACGTGGCGACTACGGCGCGGGAAGCTGCACCTGTGACGGCTGACGCGAACGCGGCATTGTCGTTCAATTTGTACCCGAACCCTACGCATAGCGAGGTGATGTTGGAACTCAATCAGTTTGACGGCGTGCCGATGCAAGCGCAAATATTCGACGTGGCAGGCAAGCAAATTGCGACGCAAAAAGTAGATGCAAATATCATCATCATCGATGCAAGCAACTACCAAGCAGGTATGTATTTTGTGACTATCGTCACGGCAGACAAACAAGTTATCACTAAGAAATTTGTGAAAAACTAAGACTGGGAGCGCGGTAATTTATTCCGCTCAAAAAATATGATATTATAAAAAAAGCCGTTTCATCGTACAGATGGAGCGGCTTTTTTATATTTTGTCAACTTATAACTAATTGATAATCAATAATTTGCACCTAATCATATAACAATAATAAGTATTCATACCCTCAAAATCGAGTTTCTCGGATGAATGACCTAAAAAACGAATTTATATTACTGTAATATGATAATACAATATATTGATTTACAATATTTTACAAAAATGATAAAATTCGGGAAACAAAAAAATGGCTATTTCTATGCAGGAAAGTGTCCAACAAGAAACAGCCATTCTTTTCACATCATCAATCAAAAAAAACTATTTTTTAGTAGCAGGTACGGTAGAATAATTGCTTATCATATCGTTGCGCATGAAGTCTGCACCAAGCATCATCTCGTAAGAGAAGCCCGAGTAGTCGCCAAATTTACCTGTTGCGATGTCCACACCAATCAAAATTGGGAACTGCTTATCAAACAAGGTATTGAAGTTGAAGGTAATAAAACCAGGACTTCTCGGGTCTGCACCGCGATAACCTACGCCAAAACCGAAGTCGTGTTCTTTGAATTGTAGGCGCATTCCAGCCTCGTATTGAAGCGGTGTTTGTCCTGTGAATTTTAATAAAACATTTGGCTCGTAAGAGATAGGTCCTTTGCCTAACTGTGCTTTTGCCATCGCCCAAAAGTGACGGTAGTAGCGTGCTTTATCTACATTATTCGCTTCGGGAATGATGTCCAAAGATGTTTGCAATAAGTTGGTAGAAGCCAAGCCGATTTGCACACGCGGCGTATAGTAATACAAACCTGCCGACGCTTCGCCACGGTTGCGACCGATAACACCTGCCGATGCAATGACATCGGTCGGGTCGTTGAAGTGAATGCTGCGCGTATCTATTTCGTAGCGTAAAAAGCGACCCGTGATGCCGAGTGCTAAGCGCGATTGCTTGCTGATAGGAATGTGGTAGGCATACGAAAGTTGCCCGCCGAAGTGTTGTGACGGACCTGTTTTGTCCATGTGCAAGTCTGCGCCGAAGCCGCTCCGTTTGTAACCCGATTGGTAGTTGATACCAAAAGTAACGGGCGAGCCAGGGAACGAAACCCACTGCCAACGGTGGTAAATGCGCAATTCTGCTTGTTGTGTCGCACCACACGCACCTGCGTTATAGAGCATCGGATTTTTAAAATATTGGGCAAACAAAGGCTCTTGTTGTGCGTAAGCACTTGCTGTTGCGATGCAAAGTAATACAATTAGGTATATTTTTTTCATAAAGAAAGGATTAAATTTTGGTTAAAAATTGCTGATTTTGTTGTGAATTTAACGCTATACTATTTGTTAGCAAATTTTATACCGTTTATGCTTTTCATTGGAAATACAAAAATATTAAATTTTTTATAATAATTATAATTAAAATGATTTTGGGTGTAATATGAGCATTTTTTTAGTTATCAGTGATTAGTGATTAACGATTAATGAAAAAATAATCGTCTTTGTTAATCACTAATCGTTAATCACTAATCACTGCCTACAAGCTCACTTTATGCCACCTATTCCCACGCATATATATTGCGGAAAGCAGCAATAATAAGACAAAATAAACCAATTCTGCGCCCCACGCGACCGCTAACGAGCGATGCAGCACTTCGGTCACGAGGTAGGCATAAACGGTGTACGCGAACACTACAATTATCTGAATACTAAGGCTTACGCCTATCGCGCCCGTTCCTACTATGCCATTATAAAAAATAGTACCAATAGAAATAAAGGATAAAATTACGAATAATAATGGTAAAAGTGATGCGCCGCTCGATATTATTTTTGCATTAGTAGTAGTAATAGAGAGTATGAAACTCGGGCAGATGAGTAGCCACATCGACACCAAACTGCTTAATCCTAAGCATAAAAGGGAGATTTTGCATAAAGTTAAAAATACTTCTTCGCGTTTATTTTTACCTATGAGTTGGCTGATAATGGTAGTTGTTGCGTTGCCCATACCCCAACTCGGCACGCCCAAAAAGAGGTAAATAACGCGGACGGCGTTCGAAACGGCGAGTTGATGCGTCCCGTAGTTTTCTATAAAAGAGAAAAAAAGCAGCCAACTGCCCATACCAAAAAGGCTTTGCAGCGCGATAGGCGTACTGAGCCGAAACTGCGTTTTTATGAGGTCGTAGTCCACAGATGGTATCGCAAATATATGGTATTTTTCATTTTTTTTGTCTAATATTAAGTAACCGACAAAGACAATCATGCCTAATGCTTCTGCGATGACGCTCGCTAAGGCAGAGCCGCGAATGCCCATTTCGGGAAAACCGAACATACCAAAAACCAAGGCATAATTGAGCAAAACGTTCACACCAGCCAGTACGCCAGCGTTAATAATAATGATATTGGTGCGCCCGATGCCCGAGTACAGCGCGATTGCACACGCTCCGATAAAGGTGAAATAAATCCCCCAGATGCGGTATTTCAAGAAGTCCCAGCAGGCGTTGAGTAGGTCGTCGGAGTTGATAAAACTCGCTAATAACGGCTTGCCGAGTAGTATCGTACTTAATAAAATTACGCTAGCCACTGCCAGTTCAAAATACAACATATTTTGTACGATACGCCCTACATAACGGTTGCGCTCTTCGCCTACGCGCCTTGCAATTAGTATCTGTCCGCCGCGCGATATTGCCATCGCAATCATGGTGATAAGGAGGTACGCGGGTGCCATCAAACCAATCGCTGCAAACTCGGTTTCGTGCCGTTCGCCGTACCGTCCGAGTACGATAGTGTCGGTCAGCGAAATGACATTATGCCCGAGGCTACCTATAATTAGAGGTATCGCGATGACGATAATTTGTTTGAACGAGGTAGAAACTGTTTGCAAATCGGTATAAAATAGGTGTGTTGAAAATAATTATGTACTATGAGATGCAAAGATAGTTTTTTTGTGATTAAATAGTGGAACTAAGTTGCAGGAGGTGGAAAAAGTGGTTGGGCGAAGCATAAAAATCCTATAAAAAAACGCGCCCAACAACTCCTCGTTGCTCGGCGCGTTTTACTTTTACGCTAAACTAGGAAAAACCTACTTTCCAAAATTCTGTATCCAATAGTTTTTCATTTTACCGACCGTGCCTATTTTATAGCAAGCGGCAAATTTCCAGGTAGGGTCTAAAATAGTGGAGCGGTGTCCGCGTTTCGCGCTGCCTTCGTCCACCAAAAGCAACAAAACCGAGCGGCGCACCGTTTTGCCGCCGCCTACCAAGCACTCGCCGCCGTCCGTCATCATCGGGCATTCTTTCGGGACGCGGTCCCAAGCCATCAAGCCGTCTTTGCCCTGATGGTCGATGTCTCCTTTGGGTTTTTGCTCTAAGGCGTGTTTTTTTGCTGCCGTAAATACGCATTCGCTCACGGCTAAGGCGGGGCAGGGAGTCATGGTTTTAAGTATTTCTTTCAGTTCGGTGGCATACTCGACGGCTTGCGGCTGATGGAGTTCTTGCATATCTTTGATAAAATCATCTACATATTGTACATACACTTTGGGCAAAGTGCGGACGAGGTTGAGTTCGTCTATCATCGCCATTTCTTCGGGCGACATGAAGCTGCAAGTGGGCGCATCTTTGACACCTTTTTCCTGCGCGTCCTTTTCCAACTGCTCCACTGCGGTCAGAGGAAAAGTCAAGCCTTCACTCTTCGGCGGATTAGCTTGCGGTGTTTTTTCGCCATTGCTCGAGGGCGGCGGTGATATTTTTGGTGCGGTTTTTGCTACCGCTTGCGGTTCAGGTTGGGCAGAACTCGAGCTTTCGGGTGTATTTTGTGACATAGGAGCGGCAGCTTCTGTCGGCGCATATTGCGGTTCGGTAGCACCTTCGTTTTGCATTTCGTTCAAGCTGCACGAGCAATCGCAAGACTTCAAGCTGCTTCCCGCCACAATTATCTGATTGGTTGCAAGACCGTTTATTGCCCTAAACCGCTCTTCGGTAAAGCCGTAGGTGTTCGCAATCATCGCAACCGTTTCGTTGGTTTGCATGATGTGTCTTCCGCCGCGCTGCTTGTTTGTTTTGGCGGTAGCAGCAGGGCTGTCTTGTCGTTTAGGCATCGCCGCTTTATCTTCCGCTTGGGGCGAAATGGTGCGCTGTTCAAATTTTAACGCGACCGTTTTGGGTGGTGCTAGCAAGATTACGCGCCCTGCGTTCAGCGATTCGGTCATTTGAATGCCGTTCCATTCGCAAATTTTCGCAACCGTTACTTTATGGTTTAGGGCGATGCGGTAGAGATTTTCTCCTTTTTGTACGGTATGGGTTTCTGGTTTTGTTTGCGCAAAAGAAACGCTTGCCATTCCTATAAGAAAGAATATAAAAATAGTTTTTTTCATTAAAAATTAATTGAAAATTGTGTAAAAGTTGAATAAAATTTGATACAATAAACCGAATTATTGTTTTTTATTTTTAAAGTGGCACCAAAATACGATTTTTTTTTGATGTTTAAAAAAAATGTTGTAAAAAGTGTATTATTTTTTATCCTCAGAAATATTATTTTATATGCGTTCTTTAATATCGAGATAATCATATAAAGCATAAAAAAGAGCAAATAATTTGTACCTTTATTATTTTATAGCAAACAGTAATTTATATGGTAAAAAACACTTTTCTTCCCGATTTTAACACGCTTAAACTGCTGCGTATTCCATTTTCGCTCTTCCTGATGCCTGTTTTTTTGTTGGCGATAAGCCAAATAGCGCATTTGAATATTTACGCGGCTTGGTATGCTTTTTTGATTATTCACCTATTGGTTTACCCATCTAGTAACGGCTATAATAGTTATGTAGATAAGGACGAAACGAGCATCGGCGGTTTAGAAACTCCTCCAAAACCAACTATTCAGCTATTATACACCACCGTTTTTTTAGATACGATAGCCGTGATAGCGGCATTTTTTGCCGTAAATCCAGCGTTTGCAGCCTGTATTATTTTATATATTGCCGCTTCGCGTGCTTATAGCTCCCCGCAAATACGGCTAAAAAAATACCCTTTTATTGGTTTTGCGGTAGTCGTTGTTTTCCAGGGCGCGTTTACTTTTTTTATGACTAATGTCGCTGCCAATGCCCAAGCGTTTCAGTTCAATAGCACGCATATTTTTCTGCTACTCGCCACTTCGTTACAGATAGCGGGCGCGTATCCGCTCACGCAAATCTACCAGCACGAGGCGGACAAAAAAGATGGCGTTACAACCATTAGCTACGTTTTGGGTTATAGCGGTACGTTTGTTTTTTGTGCGATAATGTTGCTGTTGTGCAATATTTTTTATTTTTTATACTTTAATAGCGTAGATGAAATAAATTATTTCTACTTGTTGCAAACCGTGTTATTACCCACTATCGTATATTTTGTTGGGTGGTTTCGAGCGGTAAAAGCGGATATTTCAGCCGCAAATTTCAAAAACACAATGCGTATGAATGCGCTCTCGTCGTTGAGTATGAGTTTATTCGCTATCATTCTTATTTTACACAAATTATGAGTTATATTTTATGAGTTATATTTACGGAATAGCGACCGCTAACCCTCAAACGAGTCACACGCAAGACGATTTTGTGTCGTTTTATAGCAATGCGACCACAGAAATAGCCGCGAAGCGCAAAATAAAATTGGTGGCGCACAAAAGCGGCATCGCCAAACGGCACTCCGTCATCAAAGATTTTTCGCTCCAGCCCGACGATTTTACCTTTTTCGGTCAGAATATGGATTTGCAACCTACGCCGATGCTCGCCGCTCGAATGGCGATTTATCAGCGCGAAGCAATCGCACTTTCAGTGGAAGCGGTCAGTAAATTACCCGATTTTGAGCCATTAAAAAGTAAGATTACGCACGTTATTTCGGTGACTTGCACAGGACTTTTTGCGCCTGGCTTGGATATAGAACTTATCGAAAACCTAAACCTAAGCCCAGAAACGAGCCGAAGCAGCATCAATTTTATGGGTTGCAACGCTGCCGTTTTGGCGTTCAAACAAGCGCACCAAATTTGCAAAAGCGAAGCCGATGCACTCGTCCTGATTGTTTGCGTCGAGCTTTGTACGCTGCATTTTCAAGATGATTTTTCTGACGATTATATCGTCTCCAATTTGCTTTTTGCAGACGGCGCAGCCGCCACTTTGATAGGCAGCAAACCTGCCGCAACGCGCAACGCATATAGCGGCTTATCGTTTCAAACGTTTCGTTCGCGCATCGTTTCGGAGGGCAAAAAAGATATGGCTTGGCGGCTTTCGGAGCAGGGTTTTTTGATGAATCTGACTTCTTATGTGTCGCCGCTTTTGAATAAACACATGCCCGAATTGCTCGATGCGTTGCAAATAAAAGATACGCCGCAAACGCATTGGGCGATACACCCAGGCGGAAAACGGATTTTAGATGATTTGGCTAGAAACCTAAACTTATCGCAACGACAATTGCAATCGTCTTATGAAACCCTACAAAATTACGGTAATATGTCGTCTGCCACTATTTTATTTGCATTAAAAAACTTAATAGAAAATACAGAAATTGCCAAAAAGGACAAAATTTTAATTGCTGGGTTTGGTCCAGGATTGAATATCGAAACGGCAGTTTTGGTAAACGAGAATTGAACGTAAACGAACGCAATTGAATGTCACAAAACACCGAAAATATTATTTTTAAATATGTTTAAATATCGGCATTATACCTTAGAGTTATTGGACGGAGTCGATATTGCGCCGCTCGATTTGTTTCAAAACCTAAAAGAATTGGACACTATAAACCACCTGCTTGGTGGCTATAATAACACGCTGAAAGGCTTAGAACGTGTCGTGTCACGCAATACGCAAGCGGCTACAACTGTGGTCGATATCGGTTGCGGCGGCGGCGATACGTTGAAGCAAATAGACAAATGGAGCAAGCAAAAAGGGTATCAACTCAACCTATTCGGTGTCGATTTAAAGCAGGAATGCGTTAATTATGCCAATCAAAATAGCCCAAATTCGCGCCTTACTTTTATCTGCGACGACTACCGAAATGCGCACTTGCATTTGCCCAAAATTGATGTATTACACGCGTGTTTGTTTTGTCATCACTTGTCCGAAAATCAGATAATTGAATTGATACAATATGCACAAAAAAATCGCATTATACTTATTATCAACGACTTAGAGCGAAACTCAATTGCGTATTATAGTATTAAATTACTAACGCGCTTGTTCTCAAACTCGTATTTAGTGAAAAACGACGCGCCTTTGTCGGTCTTGCGCGGCTTCAAAAAAACGGAGTGGATTGCTATTTTGCGACAAGCAAAAGCTACCAATTATACCCTGCGTTGGCAATGGGCATTCCGACATCAAATCATCATAAAACCCACTTAGGAAAGTATGAAAACAAGCTATCAATGTGCCATTATCGGCGGCGGACTTTCGGGGCTTTGCTTGGCGATACAGCTTCAACGGCACGGCTACGAAGTGGTGCTTTTCGAAAAAAATACCTATCCTTTTCATAAGGTTTGCGGCGAATATATCTCGATGGAAAGTTGGGATTTTTTGGTCAGTTTGAATGTGCCGTTGCCCGACCTGAATTTGCCGCATATTTCGCAACTCGGTGTATCGTCCACAAGCGGTTTTAGGCTCGAGGCGGCACTGCCTTTGGGCGGTTTTGGCATCAGCCGCTATACGCTCGATGCCGAATTGGTGCGGATTGCAAGAGCTAACGGCGTGACGATACTAGAAGATTGCAAGGTGCAAAATGTGAGCCAATCGGATAATTTGATAGATAAAAAAATAGCGAATAATCCCTTAAATTATACTATTACAACAGCAAAAGGCAGCTTTGAGGCGACGATAGTTTTTGGTAGTTATGGTAAAATACCGCCTAATTTTATGCAAAAACACCAACTGCCGCCCGAACCTTATATCGGTGTAAAATACCATATCAAAACCGATGCAGCCGCTAATCGTATTGATTTACACAATTTCAAAAACGGCTATTGTGGCATTTCTAAGGTAGAAAATGATACCTTTTGCCTTTGTTACCTCTCTACGGCAGCCAATTTGAAGATTAGTAGTCCTACAACTACAAGCAATAATACGAGTACTAATATGACTACTAATATTGCCAAAATGGAAGAAAAAATTTTGTATCAAAATCCATTTTTAAAGCATATTTTTACCAATTCCGACTTTTTGTATGAAAAACCGCTCACGATTAGCAATATTTCATTTAAGGCAAAACAGGTATTTAACAATAATATATTTACGCTCGGTGATGCCGCAGGTGCTATCGCGCCGCTTTGTGGCAACGGAATGAGTATGGCGATGCGTGGCTCTAAATTACTGGCGCAGGAAACACATCTTTTTTTACAAAATCGCATTTCTATGTCCCAATTCATAGCAAATTATAATCAAAAATGGCAAAAAGCATTTGGTACGCGCATCGCCGCAGGCTACTATTTGCAACACCTTTTTGGCAATAATACAACTACCGATTTGGCGTTGAAAACATTAGGTAAAACACCAAAAATACTACAAAAACTTATCAGTTTGACGCACGGACAACCGTTCTAACAGAAAAAAACGCGCCCAACAACTCCTCGTTGCTCGGCGCGTTTTTCACTTTTTATTGTTATAAATATTCAAAATTTCGCGCTAATGCGCCACCACAACTTTACTTGTCAACCATTTATTTTCGCCAAATTCGTATTTGATAAAGTACGTTCCCGACGGGTAATCGGCGATATCTAACTGCATTTTGTTGCGCTTATCAATCACGACACGCGACAAAATCTTACCATTTAGGTCGCATAAATACAAATCGCCTGTATATTCGCCGTCCATTTCTACAAAAACGATGCCATTTGTTGGGTTAGGATACACTTTATAGGTCGGAATGCCTTTTGGTTTAGCCGAATTATTCTCAATTTCAGCATTAGTTACATCTTTTGGGTTATTTTTGGCGGTTTGGTCGTTACAATTCGGCGTTTTGCTGTATTGTAGTATCAAACGTACCAATAAATCGTTTAAAATCTCCACTTTACTCTTTTCGGTGGTCGGCGCGATGTGTCCGCCGCCGATGCCGCTATCGTCGGTGAGCGCAACGTAAGTGCCGTTCGTGAGCAACGCCATGCAGCGCATAATATACTCCGTGCTTTTGTCGATGCCGCTACACGTTACAGGCACTACGCGAATGCCTTTGCGCGCTGCAGCGCGGATTTGCGCTTCTACTCGAGCGCGCGTTTCGGGGTCGCTATGCGGCGGCGCGTCGAGTATCAAAAAAGCGACGCGGAGCGTAGTATTCTCCTCCGACCATTTCAAATCGTTCACCATCGTCTCCAAAGCCGCATCTACCGCTTCGGGAAAATCGCCGCCGCCGCCTGCAAACTGCTCATTCACAAACTTTTGCGCGGCTGCCACGTCAGTAGTGAGTGCGCTCGGGCGCGTGAGGTATTCGTCGTTTTTGTCTTTATAAAACACCGAACCCACTTTTATAGTCGTCCCTTTGGGCAATTTCGTTTTGCTTTCCGCAATAATATTGTCCATTTCGGCTTTGAGGTAGTTGATTTCGTCGCCCATCGAGCCAGTCGCATCTACTATAAACGCTATTTCTACGTTGTTCGGCATATCGCACCGAACGGGTAATTTATACGAATTAATGCCTTTCTGAAACCGTTTGACCGTTCCCGACAAGGGATAAGTTTTGCCTTTATAGGTCGCCGTTAGGCTCAGTTCAGAGCGTTCGGCGATGTCGCGTTCGTAGGCATCGAGCCAAAGTTCGGCTGTACCCGTGTTGTCGGTTCGCGCCTCCCATACTGCTTTTCCGTTTTCGTTCAGCGCAATTGCCGCATCAATTACAGGCATTCCGCCTTCGTTTTGCAGTAGCACGGTGTAGCGTTGTAGCGGCTGCACGCCCCATATTTTGCGGTGTTCGGCGAGTTTGTCCGTCGCTACATCTTTCCAAAAATCCCATTTCGTAAAGTCGTTCACTTCCATTGCGGTGAGCAATTTAGCGGCAGCTTTACTGGGTATTTCTTTGTCGTCTTCTGCTTTGTCGCGAATTGTGATTGCGTCTTTTTTCGCCGATATTTTCTCAACCGCTACTTTCGGCGAAGGCTTTTTGCCCTTAGCGGTTTTGGTTTCTCCCGACCATTTATAAGTAGTAGGCGAGCTCGGTTTAGCGGATTTAGCTTTACCTGTTACTCCTTTTTTTGCAGCAGTAGTTACCTCCGGACTTGTCACTTTCGATGACACACTTTCCTCTGCTTTTATAGCTTCTACTCGCGACCCGCGAACTTCAAAAGCAGGCGCAGCGTCACCGTCTATTGTCGCGTCAGACTTAGCAGCCGATGCTGGCGGCGGCGGCGCGGGCAACGCACTCGAGGAACGGTCGCCGAAAGCAGGCGAACTGACGCTTGTCGTTTTGGTGTGTGTAGCAGTTGCGCTTAACGCAACGGGTGCGGTGCGGCTTACTCGGGTACTTTCGGCTGGCGGCACGGCGATAACGGTTTTGGTGTACACCAATTTATCTGCTGCTGCTTTGCCGCTCAGTTCCATTTTCAAAACGGCATCGTTTTTCATACTCCGCAAGGGCTGCATCAAAGTTTTGTAGCCGCCGTAGCTGATATATAAGGTGTCGGTATTGGTTGCGGCAAAGCTAAATGTGCCGTTCGAGGCGGTCGCGTAGTGCAAACGGGCGGTTTTGAGGTACAGCCCTGCGCCTCCGAGCGGCGCGCCACTTTCGTCTATTACGCTGCCTTTTAGTTCGATACTGCTTTTCGCTAACGAGTCTTGCGCCAATAAGTTTTGCGCCAATAAGATTTGTACGCTTGTCGCAACAAATAAAAATAGGATTATTTTTTTCACGATTTTTTTGATTTTGATTGACAATAAGATTAATAATTTCATTCTAAACTTATAGATGCGAGTTCGCTTTATTTTGGTGTAAACCAATTGAAAAACTAACATATTGATAACAAAATCATTTTTTATACCTCAAACTCCGTTTCGAGCAGTGCGCTTGTGGTGTCGTGTTGCAATATCAATTTCAAAAATAAATGGTCGTTGCGGTCGCTGAGTTCGCGGCGAACTACTTTATATTTACCCTTGTCGGGTAAACTCGCCGCGTCGCCGATGCGCGGGTATTCGGGATAAACGATGCTAAGGCGTTCGTCGTCGGTTTGAACTAATGCGCTGCCCTCTTCGGTGATGATTGCCTGAAAAATTTGGCTTATTTTCTCCTCCGTCACTTCGTTTGCGTCTTGCGCAAACGCCCAGTGCATCAGCCGCGTGAACGTGTTTTGTATCAACGGCTCGTGTGTATAGGTTGGGAACGGCGAGCGTAGATTTTCGCTGTCGTGCAACCAGAAATTGAAGGCTTCGGTGAGGAAATCCTGCCCGATAATGGTTTGTTGGCGGCATTGCTGCTCGAATATTTCGTTCTCAAAAATGATTTTCATAAAGGTTTTTTGCTTTTTTTGAAATAAAAAACGAAGGTAACAATATGTTTTTAGATTTTTATTTCTACGATGTATAAAGCCGTACACGCTCCCATATTTAAGAGTGTGTACGGCTTTTGTGAAAAATCAAATTGACTATGCGGCTTCGTAGTCTGCAATAGTCTGCTCCACAAACTCCAACGCGATGTCTAGTTGCGCAGCGATAGCCGCGCCGTCCACGCCTTTAAGGTAGAGTTTTAGGATTTTGGCGGCGAGCT
>JAYWGJ010000262.1:0-22615 GCA_043778315.1 Saprospiraceae bacterium
GTAATATCCATCAACCGTAGCGTCAATTGTCCGCTCAAAAAAATTGGAATAGCTATCTGTATCTTCTATCTGCCCGAGTATCAAAACGGGCGAAATGAACTGCATTTTCAAATCTTCTTCCTGCCAACCAATCAAATTTCGTTGTGCATTTTTATATAATTTATCAAAAATTTTGGTTTCAAATACGTCTAATTCTATACTCACAGCCGCCACCCAAGCCGACATTAGCTCGTAGTCAAAATTACCCGTAAGCCGCGATAGGTCGAACATTTTTATTAGCTCAACCTCCGTGTATGATTTTATTTTATTTGCCATAATGATGCTATTTTTTATAAAAAACTAATCGTTTTATCTACTATAATTCGGTGCTTCCTTCGTGATAGCGATGTGATGCGGGTGACTTTCGTTAATGCCTGCCGACGTGATACGGATAAACTGCGCGGTTTCTTGCAGCGTTCTGATGTCGGCTGCGCCGCAATAGCCCATGCCTGCGCGCAAGCCACCTATATATTGTATCATCACTTCGCGGACGCTGCCCTTGAAAGGCACGCGCCCCTCGATCCCTTCGGGGACGAGTTTTTTGATGTCGTCTTCTGCGTCTTGAAAATAGCGGTCTTTTGAGCCTAATTGCATCGCGCCCATGCTACCCATGCCTCTGTATAGCTTGAATTTGCGCCCGTCGAGTATGATGGTTTCGCCAGGCGACTCCTCCGTTCCTGCAAAGAGCGAACCTGCCATTATCGTATCTGCACCTGCCGCTATCGCTTTCACGATGTCGCCTGTGTAGCGAATGCCGCCGTCGCCGATGAGCGGAACGCCCGTGCCGCGTAAGCCTTGCGCAGCTTGATGTATCGCGTACAATTGCGGTACGCCTACGCCTGCGATGATGCGCGTCGTGCAGATAGAACCCGGACCCACACCCACTTTCACGCCATCTACGCCTGCATCTACTAAGGCGCGTGCGCCTGCCGCCGTCGCTACGTTGCCGCCTATCACCTCGAGGTCGGGGAATGCGCGCTTCACTTCGCGTACCACATCGAGTACGCCGCGAGAGTGTCCGTGCGCCGTATCGACGCACACCACGTCCAAACCGAACTCCACCAATGCCGCGATGCGGTCAAAAGTATCGGCGGTTACGCCCACCGCCGCGCCTACTATCAGCCGCCCAAACTTGTCTTTACAAGCACTCGGGTAGTTGATGACGCGCATCAAATCCTTGTAGGTAATCAGTCCGCTAAGGCGATTATTGACATCTACAATAGGCAGTTTTTCTATTTTATTTTTTTGCAAAACGACCTTTGCCTCCTCGAGCGTAGTGCCTACGGGTGCCGTAATAATGCCCTCGCGGGTCATAATATCGCTAATTTTGCGGGTTGTTTCGCGCTCAAAACGGAGGTCACGATTGGTCAAAATACCAATCAATTGCTGTCGGTCGTTCACTATCGGAATGCCGCCGATTTTGTGCTTTTGCATCAAATTCATTGCTTCGCCGATAGTCGCGGTAGCGCGTAGCGTGATAGGGTCGATAATCATACCGCTTTCGGAGCGTTTGACCATACGAACCTTCTCCGCTTGCTGCGCGATTGTCATATTTTTATGAATAAAACCAATGCCGCCTTGTCGCGCCATAGCTATTGCCATCTGCGACTCGGTGACGGTGTCCATCGCCGCCGAAACCATCGGGACATTGATGCGGATATTACGCGTAAGCTGCGTAGAAATATCTACTTCGCGCGGCAACACTTCCGAGTACGCAGGCAGGAGCAAAACATCATCAAAGGTTAAGCCTTCGCCGACAAATTTTTGGTGGGTATTTTTTTCTGTATCCATACGCAAAGGTACGGTTTTTATACGGATTTTAAGGGAAAAAGGGTATTTTTTTATTTTAATAGAAATAAGGAAATAACAGATTTTTTTCTTTGAGGACAATAAAACTCTGCTACTCTTTGCTTATCTGCGTTAAAAAAATTCTACGCGCCTAAAAAATTCTACGCTCAAAAAACTCTGCCCCTTTGTTTCTCTGCTTCTCCGCGTTTAAAAAAAACTTCTTCGCGTTTAAAAAAAATTCTCCGTATCTTAAAAAAAATTTGCCTCTTTACCGTAAAAAAACTCTGCCTCTTTGCTTCTCTGCTTCTCCGCGTTTAAAAAAAAACTTTTTCGCGTTTAAAAAACTTCTTCGCGTTTAAAAAAAATTCTCAGCATCTAAAAAAATTTGCCTCTCCACAGTAAAAAATTTGCAGCGTACTTATTACCATCTTACAAAATAACGCTCATTATCTATTTCCCCTTTTTTACCCTAACGCCGCTTCCAAAAACGACATCAACTCAGCTTTCGTCTGCTCCATATCAGACGACCATGCGATAGCTTGCAGGCGATAAAACTGCCAGCCCGCACGTTGCAGCACGATTTGCTGACTCACGTCGGCGTGTTTGCTATCGCATTCAACGGCTAATTTTTTACCATCTTTAATGATAGCAAAATCGACCACATATTTGCCAATCCGAAACTGCGGGTGCAAGAACGGCGCGTAGCCTTTTTCGTGCAAAAACGTAGCGACGGGCAGCTCTATTGCGGCGTTTTGTGCGTCTGTTTTTTGTAAAATATCGTTTAAAGTCGTTTTTTGCACTACATTACTCTCCAATTCTTTTTGCGTTTGTGTATAATAACGCAGCAGTTTAGCGCGGTAGCAGTCTTGCGGCAACGTCCCAAAAACATCAGGCGGCAAGCTGTGTACCACCACCGATTTCAGTTTTGCGCGGCTCGCCGCCACATTATAAATCCGCATATATTCCTCCGAGGCTACAGCTCGAGGCGCGCGCAGGTCGCCGTCGGCGGTGAGCATCGGCGCGGCGGTCGTCGTCAAAAACATCAAATCGCGCTCGTCACCCTGAAACTCTCGCGACGTACCGACCACCAAATTCAGCATATCCATAAACGGAATAATGCGGGCGTTGCGCGTGAGTTCACTGACTAATAACGCTTGGTGTTTTTTATTGGAACTATCCAAACTTATCACGCCGATAGACGGCAATTTTGCGAGTTTTTTCTTCTCGTATCGCTGTATCAAATCCATAATTTGTGCGACAATAGCGGCTACAATTTCGGGTTTTTCCTCGTTGTTTTCGCCTTCCGTCGGCGCGTAAATAATGCTAACGGGAATGCCGTAACTGTTGTCGGTCGAGGTGCGTAACGGCACGATACTATTGTGGTAAACATATTTATTACTAAACCCAATAATTTCGGGCAGACAACGGAAATGCTCCACCAACGTAATAATATTTGGATAAATAACACTACTCAACGAATAAATACTGTTATTTTTATTATAAAGATTAAATTGTTGCTTGAACGGGTGGTCTAAAAAGTAGCGGTCGAGCAGCGCGTTCACGCGGTCGATGCCAAATTTTGCGTTGTCGATAGTCACGGCGGTTTGGTTTTCGTCACCTACAATCACCGTTTTTTTAGCTCTAAAAACGAGGTTGAGCGTAGAAAGGTCGCACTGCGACGCTTCATCTACTATTAGCACGTCAAACTGATTCGGCAACGGCTCGGGGAAAAACGAAATCGCGTTCGTTTGTTGCATAATCCAAATCGGGACTGCGCCCTTTGCCAACTGCATATTTTGTATCGCGGAAGCGCGGTTGCGCGCCGTGTTTTTGCCGTAACCTCTGCCTATATTAGTGAGGTCGTTGAGCCAAGCCGTGAGCGCGGATTTTTGGTGGTCGGTGGTGATAGCGGCTTTTTTGAACCACGTTTGAAACGCGACCAAATCGGAGGTTTTGCGCTCTATTTCGCGGCGCAATGCGTCCAAATGTATCAGCAGCGCGTTCACTTTATTGGCATCGGCGGCACTTTCTACTATGAAATTGCGTATTTTCGCTTGATTTATCGCTTCCGTCCAGTGCATTTCGGTCATCGTGCGCAGCTCCGCGCCGTTTTCCATTGCAGTTGTATGTAGCGCGTCCGCCGTGAGCGGCATTATTTTTCGGAGCGCGTTGAGCGCGGTCATATAACGCTGCACCGCTTGCGCACGGGCGCGAGCGGCTTTATATTCCTCAATTTGTTCGGTGTAGGTACGGAGGTCGAGGTCGACGAGTGCGTCGGCGGCGCGCAAGGCGGACGGCGGTTGAGCCGCAACGGATAAGATTTTTTGCTTACGCAAACTCAAATTTTGTGCCGCTTCGCGATACGTTTTGTACGCTGCTAAACCTACTATTGCTGCCCATTTCGCTGCAAAATCGGCTTGTGCGGGCAGCGCGGGCGACATTTTGCGGACACGCAGCAAATTATTGATTGTTTTTATTTTATGATGCAACAACAAAACGGTTTGCAAGTTCGCCCACGCCTTTTCTATTTTGGTATAAACAAAGCGGAATTGTTGCGCGTCAGCGACCAAAGTCACCGCGCTTACAGGCGGCTCTAAACCCAATTGCGCATAATAATTTTTGAGTAATATTTGCTGATTTTTAAGGCTATTCGCAAAATTTAATACTTGCAATAAAATCGCTATTTTACTTTTTCGGTCACATATCGCATCATTTAACTCGCAGTCCATCAGCAGTTTATGTGTAGCCGTAAGTTTAAATTTATCAAAAAAGCTGAGTTGGTCATCGTCGCCAAAAATCTCTAATAAATCGGCTGCGCTACGGCGTACTTCGCCCATTTCTACGCCTATTATCGGCGTAAAATCTACGGCATAAGTGAGCAATAATTTATTGGTTTCGGCGTTATTGGTACGCGCATTCACCTGTATATCTACTATCTCTTGCAGTTGTTCGCCATCAAAATAAGCATTATTGAACACTTGCAAAACCTGCGGCTGCTCATTTTCTAGCTCTTCATATTCTGCATTTGCGGCAGCTATATCCGCCAAAAAATCTTCAGTCAGCGTATCGGGTTCTACTTTTGCGTAACTCTCCATTTTCGCGTTGTCGCGAAACGTGTTAATTAGCTCTATTTGCGCGCCAAAATCATTAGGCGAAAGCCACTCTTCATCTTTTACAAAAGTATAATTCGCGTAATGCAAATCGGCGGCGGTGAGCGTATCCGTGAAGCGGACAATTTGCATCAAACCGACCGACCAATCGTCGGTATTTCGCGCCGACGGCAGGTCGTCCGTTATCGGAAAACGCGGTGCGGGTTGTGCCGCGAGGTCGGTCGCCCACTCCAAAGCGGTGCGCGACACGCCTTGTATAGCAAGGGTTCGCGTGTTGCCGCCGATAGCGTAAGTCACTTCGTTGAGCGTGACGGTATAGTCGGCGGCGGCGTTATTGAGGTCGTCTTGTTTGCGCTGCAAATCGGCAGGACTATACACCCGCGATAGGTTCGTGATAATCGTTTTGACCGACTGCTTCAAGCCTTCGGTATTGCGTTCGTTCACGAGCGAAACGGTGAGTTCGCGCAGGTCGTTCGGGAGTTTTTCCTTCACAACGGCAAGGGCTTGCGCGTTTTGCGACACCACCAAAACGTTTTTGCCTTGCGCTACAAAATTAGCAATCAAATTGGCAATTGTATGACTTTTACCCGTTCCAGGAGGTCCTTTCACCGTCACCGCGTCGTCCACATTGAGGCGTTCGGCGATAGCCAACTGCTCTTCATTATAAGGCAGTGGGAACAAAAAATCGGTCGCTTTGTGCGTTTCCGAAAGGTTTACGCTGCTATTGAGCGAAATAGTATCGTTATTAATGAATAATTTTTTAAAAAAGTCAGGAATTTCAGTTGTGTGTTCCTCTTTTTCTAATATTTCTATTTGTTTAATGATATTTGCGGCATCTTTCGATATTAATATCTCCGATTCTACTATTTTTGTTTGCAATATTGGAGAAAAGCTAAACCGAAGGTCATTTTCATTGCCGTTTTTGAATGAAAAATCTAATGCATCGGTTTCGGAAGTGAGCCATTCGTTGCGCATATTCGGAAATACCGAAATCACTTTTAATGCAATCGGCAAATACTCTTGAAACAGAAACGGAGCGTCAAAAAAGAACTCTTGTGGCGCATTATTAAACTCGTCGATGGCACTCAATACCGTATATTTTCGCTGCTCTATCATCTCATCCGTTTCAGTTGGAAAATGATAGCGGAGCAAATCTACAAACGACTGCTCGGCGAAAATCCGTTGTCCAAAATTATCCGCTTCTATCAGTATAGATTGGTTTTTTAGCGATAAGCGCATCGGGACGTGAAACAGAAAATTTTGATATTCCACGCCTCCAATTTTGCCTTCTATCAAGCCAAACGACAAGTAAAGCCGCTTGCTATTCTTCCCTTTCAGGTCAAATATCAAGGCGTGCAGCGCGTCGAACAAGCGGTTGAGCAAGAGCGGTTGCCAATAGACATCGTAGTATCTGATGTAGTGTGCGGCGAACCGTGCGACTTCGGTTTCGCGATACGGCGAGTCGTCAAAAAGCTCTATATCACGTCCCGAGGCGACTTTCGTAGGCAAATCCTGCCCGTTAGCGGGCGGCAACAGCACCCAATTTTGTAATATTTCGGGTATTGGCATATTTTGCCAATCGCCGCGTATCCATTCCTCGAAAGCAACAGCGCGATGCGGATTGCGCCGAAAATCGGCATTATGATGTTCAATTTGTGCTTTTTTGTAAAGTTCGGTCGGTTTTTCAGCCATATATTTGGGTATTATTACCCAATTTTTTAGCGTCTCAGGGACTAATAATTCTCCGATAGCGACGCGGCGCAGCGTCAATAACGGCTTTTCGGGGACTTCGAGCGTTTGGATAGTCAGGTCGACAATCGCACGTTGGCGCGACTCCGCTTGTAGGTCGAGGAGATCTTGCAGCGCGAAATACTGCGCGTTGCGGCTTTTGGGGTTGTGTGGCTCATTATCAAACCTTGGCACTGCCTCTTGCGTGTTGTAAAGCTCGCTGATGTAGGCAAATAGGTTGCGTAGTTGCATATATGGTGTGTAATTATGGCTGATAATTGCGCCGCCGCGCCCTTTGTTGGAGCGCGGCGGCGTGACATTTAATTCTATTACTTCGTGGTACTAATTCATTGAACACTAATCGTTAATCACTGAACACTAAAAAGAACTGTTCACTGTTAGTCGTTCATTAAATTAATGTGCAACGTGTATCCGTTTGGTAGCGATAGCGCGACCGCCTGCGTCTATCAGCGCGTACATATAAATACCGTTCGCGAGGCGGCTCACGTCGAAAGACGTAAATCCGTTGGCTACAATTACCGATTGCGCGACGGTTTGTCCCAACAAAGAGTAAACTTTTACTTCGTAATTGCCTTGTGGCAAATCGCCAACCTTAACAAAAACGCTTGTCGATGCAGGGTTTGGCGTTGCCGACCACTCTACTATATTCACAGCGACAGCGTTTGTCGCTACTACCGTTGGCGCGAACAAATAGCGCGTACTCGCGATACCACCCGTTCTGTTCATGGTCACGGTAGCGATATTTTGACGTTCGGTATTCGACACGAAATGATAAGCATAGATGGTGTCTTTGCCTGTACCCGGAATTGCTTGTCCGAGCGAGCTTGCGTTTTGCCAACCCAAAAATGGGAGTTTGAAAAACACATTCGTATCATTAATATCGGTGCGATTAAGTCGCAACACGTCATAATTGCCAGCCGACAACATCACCATACCAAACGCATCAACCACATCTTTGGTTTTGGTATCGCGGCGCACACGCACAGAGTCGATATTATTAGCGATTGCGCCTGCCGCCTGCACCAAAAACGCCTGCACCGCAGGATAATCGGACGGCTTGATTTGAAATCTGAAACTCGAGGTATTATTATAAGTATTGCCATACGACATAGGCGCGATTTGCAACTCGAGCGGGTCGGTGAACGGAATATTGAACGACTGACCGACGTTCAAAATATCGCCCGCAAAGCCGATTACCTCCGTTTTGCCCGCCGACTGACGCACATAACCGTCGCCGTTAAGGATAGGAATGCGCATAGTAGCCGTCGGAAAAACCGAAGCCGAACCACCCGAAGCCGCCGTAAATACCTCGAAGGTGTCTTTGGTGGTAGGCGTGAGCTGCGTGTAATCCCACATTTGAGCGGTCGCGCTCGCCGTACCTATGCTCGTTTGCGTACTGGAGTCGGTGGCAGCAAAAAGTTGGTCGTTTACACGGATAAACCAATTATTGGTAATCGCTGTTTGCGCGAACGCAGACGCAGTAGTCGCTACAAGCGATAATAAAAGTAATGATTTTTTCATGATTTTTTGATAAAATGACTGTAAATGGTAAAGAGAAATGATTGGATAAGCAATGGTAATTTTAATACTGTTGATAAGGAACGCCTCCAAAATAAGTTATCTTACACAAAGATAAAACATAGTTTTCACATAGCAGTCATTTCAAAAAAATAAAATTGTCCTTCTTTTGTGTTGATTGCAACTAAACAAAACAGCGCGCTCGAGTGTTCGGGCGCGCTGAGGTTTACATTTGTAAATATTTATTTTTGCTTTACGCAAATACAGGCGCGGCAGCAGCCACGGGTTGCGGCATACGCCCGAGTATTTTCATCATCGCAAAATGCGAAACGAGTGCGGATTGCAAGGTCGGATACGAGCGATAAGCTACGCCGTACTCGGCGCATACGCGCTGTATAATCGGCTGAATAGCAGGATAATGTACATGGCTGATGTACGGAAAAAGATGGTGTTCTACCTGGAAATTCAAGCCGCCCAAAAACCACGAAACCACTTTATTATCGGTTGCGAAATCGGCAGTTGTATTGAGCTGATGCTCCGCCCACTCCGCCTCCAAAAAGAGCGTTGTATCGGTCGCGTCCTCAAATTCGGTTTGCTCCACAACGTGCGCCAACTGAAAAACAACGCTTAACACCACGCCACACGCCGCCGCGGTAATCGCGAAACCCGCTACCGCGCTACCGAAACCCACCATATATATAGGTATCGCAAAATAAACGATGACGTAGTAGAGTTTGGAAATCCAAAAAATCGTTTTTTGGGTCGCGTCAAACTTTCTTATTGGTGTGATATGTACTTTCTCTTTAAAATATTTTTCGAAATCGTTGAATAATATCCAAACCGCATACGAAACGGCATACAGAAATATAGCGTAAATATGTTGATAATGATGCACTTTGCGCTTGCGCTGCGTAGGCGCGAAACGGAGGAGTTTTGTTTGTATAATATCGGCATCGATGCCGTCGATATTCGTGAACGAATGATGCACCAAATTGTGTTTTACCTTCCAAATAAACGCGCAAGACCCGAGCAAATTCATCGAATAACTCAATATATTATTGACGTTTTTGTTTTCGGAATAGCTGCCGTGACAAGCGTCGTGCATTACGTTGAAACCAATAAACGCTAAGGTGCAACCTGCAAAAATGCAGAGCAAAACACAAGCGATAATGGACTCGGGCGTAAAAAAAACCAATTGTGTATAGGCGTAAATAATACAGCTTACAAAAAAAATACTCTTGATATACAAATGCGTATTGCCTTTGCGCGATAAATTATTATCGACAAAGTATTGTTCTACCTCCGTATTTAATGCGGTAAAAATGCTTTCGGACGGCTTTTTTTTGTTAAAAACAGCAATATTCATACTTAATTATTTTGAAATACTATAACAATATACTACAACAAAGATACAAAATAAAAGTTTGTATTTCAATAAATTTAATATAAATCGGTATTGTGACTCAACTAAATTTCCTCCGCTTCTTGCATTTTGTCGGCGGTTTCGGCTATTTTGAGTTCGTCGATGATAGTGCCAATTTCGCCTTGCAAAATGTCGTTGAGGTTGTGCATTGTGAGGTTGATGCGGTGTTCGGTGATGCGGTTTTGCGGAAAATTATAGGTGCGTATTTTGGCGGAGCGGTCGCCTGTGCCTACTTGCAGCTTGCGGCGTTCGGCGAGGTCTGCGTCAAGCTCGGCGCGTTGCGCGTCGCGTATTTCGTTGAGGAGTTTGGACATCGCTATTTCGCGGTTTTTTATCTGCGAGCGCGCCTCCTGACACTCCGTGATGATGCCCGTAGGTAGGTGCGTGATGCGCACCGCCGACTCCGTTTTATTGACGTGCTGACCACCCGCGCCGCTCGCGCGATACACGTCTATTTTGAGGTCTGATTTGCTGATTTTCACGTCCTCGAGTTCCAATATCGGCATAACCGCTACCGTTGCCGCCGACGTATGCACCCTGCCTTTCGCTTCGGTATCGGGGACGCGCTGCACGCGATGCACGCCCGACTCGTATTTCAAGCCGCCGAAAACGCCTTCGCCATGCACCTCGAGTACCACTTTATTGTAGCCGCCGACGGTGCCTTCGCTCTCTTCTACCACCTCGTATCGCCAACCTAATTTGTCCATGTAGCGGCAATACATACGGAACAAGTCGCCTGCAAAAAGCGACGCTTCATCGCCGCCCGTGCCGCTTCGTATCTCCAAATACGCGTCTTTATCGTCTTCGGGGTCGCGCGGAATGAGCAAAATACGTATCTGTTCGTCGAGGGCGTTGCGGAGCGGGAGCAACTCGTTGAGTTCCTCTTTCGCCATGTCGCGCATATCGGCATCTGTTTCGGTTGCGAGCATTTTGCGCGCACCGTCTATATTGCTCGTGAGGTTGGTATGCTCCAAATACGCATTCACGACGGGTTGCAGCCGCTTGTATTCCTTGTTTATTTTGGTAAATCTGTCCATATCCGACAATATATTGGGGTCGGACATCTGCTCTTCCAAGCTGCGATAATTATTGTATATCGCTTCTAATTTGTCAATCATATCAAAATCAATTTTGCACAAAGGTAATCATATAATAGGAAATTTTGCGTTTTATTTTTTGTTGCGCCAAGCAAAAAGGGTTTATTTTTGTGGATATTGCTTGTGTAAAAATACGAAATTATATACAAGCAATAAATTTTTATACTTATCTTTATGATAAATTTTAAACTATCAAATTATCATAATATCAAAATCATAACTTTCAACCTATTAAATCTCAACCTTATGAAACACATTACACTCTTACTCGCTACCGCTTTATGCACCGTAAACGCATTTGCGCAAGCACCTAATATAGAATGGCAAAAAACGTTTGGCGGAACAGGCAATGATTATCCCTTGAGTATTCAACAAACGACGGACGGAGGATATATTGTGTCAGGACATACTTACTCCAACGATGGCGATATTTCTGGAAATCATAGTATAAATGGTAATGCTGATATTTGCGTATTAAAATTAAACTCAAGTGGTGGCATAGTTTGGAGAAAAATACTCGGTGGAGAATTTAGTGATGTGGCAAGGAGTATACAACAAACGACCGACGGCGGATATATTATAGCTGGGATTACTAACTCAAACAACGGTGATATTTCTGGCAATCACGGTATGACTGACATTTGGGTAGTTAAACTAAATGATATAGGTGCTATAATTTGGCAAAAAACACTCGGTGGAACAGGTGATGATTATGCAACAAGCATTCAACAGACGACCGACGGAGGATATGTCGTAGCTGGATCTTCTAACTCAAACGATGGCGATGTTTCTGGAAATCACAGTACAAATGGTAACGCTGATTTTTGGGTTGTGAAACTAAACGTAACAGGTACTATCGTTTGGCAAAAAACACTTGGCGGAACAGGTTTTGATTGTTCAAATAGTATTCAACAAACCATTGACGGCGGATACATTGCAACAGGATATACTAACTCGAGTGATGGCGATGTTTTAGGAAATCACGGTCAGTTTGATATCTGGGTCGTAAAATTAAACGCAATAGGTGTTATCATTTGGCAAAAAACATTGGGCGGAACAGCCGATGATATTGGTACTAAAGTTCAACAAACGACGGATAGTGGGTACATATTAGCAGGGCAAACCAAATCCAACAACGCAGACGTTTCTGGAAATCACGGCAGTGATGACGCTTGGGTCGTCAAGTTAAGCCCGACAGGTGCTATCATTTGGCAAAAAACATTGGGAGGAACAGGGAGAGACTATGCAACAAGTATTAAGCAAACGACTGACGGTGGGTGTATTTTGATAGGATCTACCTATTCAAACGATGGCGATATTTTTGAAAATCACGGTGTATATGATTTTTGGGTAGTGAAATTAAATCCAACAGGTGCGATTCTTTGGCAAAAAACCCTCGGCGGAACAGTCGATGAAATTGGTAATGACGTTCAACAAACGACAGACGGCGGCTATATTGCAACAGGATATGCGGGTTCAAATAACGGCGATGTTTCTGGAAATCATGGTGGTATTGATTTTTGGGTGGTAAAACTCTCGCCCGAAATAGTGGCTACTTCGGCGGTTGCGGATAACGCCGCAAATATTATCGTTTGTCCAAATCCTACCAATGATTTTTTTATCATACAAAACACTCAAAATACGAATGAAACGTTTGTTTATAAAATTGTAGATTTGTTGGGTAGAGAAATTATACAATCAAAATCGGCTTTTGGAGAACAAATAAATATCAAAACATTGGCAACGGGTAGCTATATTCTACAAATAAAAACCGAAAGCGGCGCGGAGCTATACGAGAAGATAGTGAAAAAATAAAGCAAAAAATCCGTATATTTACATTTCAAAAAACGCAAAGCAATGTCAATTTATATCAATCCATATACCGATTTCGGTTTCAAACGCCTTTTCGGAGAAGAGGCGCACAAAGGCTTAGTAATCGATTTTTTGAACGAATTGCTGCCTTTGCCTAGCAAAATAGCGAGTCTGACCTTCAAAACGCCTGAGCAAATGGGCGATACGCTGCAAAACAGAAAAGCGGTTTACGATATTTATTGTCAAGCGAACGATGGCACATTTTTTATCGTCGAGATGCAAAAAGCGTTTCAAGAGTATTTTAAAGACCGCACCGTTTTTTATTCTACGTTTCCGATTCGCTCGCAAGCGAAAAAAGGGAAATGGGATTATAAATTGTCGATGGTTTACTGCGTCGCGATTTTGGCTTTTCAACTCGACGGCAACGACGAGGAGTATTTGGACATCAACGAAGAGGTTTTTGAAGACGAGTACTACCACGAAGTAGCGTTAAAAGACCAACACAATCGAGTGTTTTACAAAAAGTTGAAATACATTTTTTTGGAAATGCCAAATTTCAATAAAACCGAAATTGAACTAGAAAATCGTTTCGAGAAATGGATTTATTTTTTGAAAAACTTGGAGGATTTCACCGAAATTCCGAGTATTTTGAACGAGCCTATTTTTCAGCAAGCCTTCGAGTTGGCGAAAGTGGCGAATTTCAACCAAAAACAATTGGACTCCTACGAGCAGAGTTTGAAAGAATATCGCGATTATCATAACGTGATTGATACCGCAGTAAAAAGTGCTGTCAAGATTGCTGTAAAGGAGGCTTCAAACGAACAAACGAAGGAAACGATAATTAGACTATTGAAAAGAGATAAACTGTCGGTAGAAGAAATCGCAGAAGATAACGATGTTTCGGTTGAGTTAGTGCTACAAATCAAAAGAGAAATGGACAGGAAAAGCGACTAAATACCTTAGTTGTTCGCCTTTCTGACTATTCAACCCCAAAAAACTATGTTAAACGCATTAGTTATCGACGACGAGTCGCTCGCGCGCGAGTCGCTCGTATATTTGCTGCAAGAGTACTGTACCGACGCGGTGCGGGTGATAGGTAGCGCGAACGGCGCAGCAGAGGCGCGCAAAATACTTGCGGCGCACGAAGCCGTGAACACCTTATTTTTGGATATATCGATGCCGCACGAAAACGGCTTCGACTTCCTCGCGTCGCTGCCCGAAGGCAAATATTTAGTGGTTTTTGTGACCGCGTACAATCAGTACGCGCTACGAGCTATCAAGGCAAATGCGGTCGATTACCTCACCAAACCTGTCGATATCGCCGAGCTACGCGCCGCCGTGCAAAAACTCGAGCGTATGCGCGGTATCCTCGCCGCCGACCCTGCACAACAAGCACTCTATCAGGCGAGTATGCAAAACGCGCTCGAGGATATACAGCAGCCGAAACGCGGGGTAACGCGCCTCACTTTGCCGCAGCAACAAGGTTTGACTATCATAGATGTTAAAAATATTGTACACCTCGAGGCGGATAGTAATTACACTATTTTTGTGACGAACGACGGCAAAAAAATCGTCGTCGCCAAGACGCTAAAAGAATTTGAAGACGTACTCGACGAAGCCGTTTTTGTGCGCATACACAAGTCGCATATCCTGCATTTGGAGTACCTGAAATCGTTTTCGGCAATGCACAACACCGCTACTACAACGAACGGAACGGTGCTTGCAGTGTCGCGCCGAAGGTGGACGGAGTTCACAAACGCGGTGGCTAATTACTCCAAAAAAGTGTAGAAAAATGTCAATTTAGTGACATGGTAAATTTCACTCGTTTAAGCTAAATATCCAAAGTTTACGAAGCCTCGAAGACTTCGCAAACGAAACGCCAAATTAGAATCTACACATTTTTTACAAGCCAATAACGAATACCGCAGGTGCTTTGCGCGTCCATACGGTCAGGTCGATTTTGCGCCAATCGGCAACAGTTTTGGTCGCTATTTGCTCGGTCGCAAGTGTAATATCGATGGCTACGCAGAGCTTGGTGCTACTCGGTAATTGTTGCAGCAAATCATGCAGGAGCGCGGCGTTGCGGTACGGCGTTTCTATAAATATCTGGGTTTGACCCGAACGCAGCGCGAGTTGCTCGGCGGCTTTTATCGCCTTGATGCGCTCGGGCGTTTTGGCAGGCAGATAGCCCAAAAAAGCAAATTGTTGCCCGTTCATACCCGATGCCATCAGTGCCAATAAAATAGACGACGGACCGACTAACGGCACTACTTGTATGCCTTTTCGGTGCGCGTAAGCGACGGCGGTCGCGCCTGGGTCGGCGACGGCAGGACAACCCGCATCGGACAACAACCCCACATTTTTACCCGCCTCTATCGGCGCGAGCCACTCCGCAAACATCGCATCTGTGACAACAGTATGCTCGTTCAGTTCGTAGAGCGCGAGGGCTTGTAGCGGCGCGGCGGTCGCCATCGTTTTCAAGAAGCGGCGGGCAGGTTTCGACTGCTCCACTATAAACGTATCTATTTGATGCACAACGACTTGCAACGCATTAGGCAATGCCGAAAAAGCGGTTTCGTCGTCGCCGAGCGGCGTAGGTATAAGGTAGAGTTTGCCGCGCATGAAGTTTTTTTTGTTGAAATTATATCGAAATCATATTAATAAAATGGTCATTTTTCTTCTTTTATTCTTTTTTCTTGATAAAAAAGAACCAAAAAATCAAGACCTATTAGACTTGTCAGGCTACTCTTCGCGTAAAAAGCGAACACAGCCCAAACTTGCTGCTCCCAAGCCCCCTTCACTTCCCCCATTTGGGGGAGATGGTCGCAGCTTCGAACAGTGCGCTGTTTATCAGCTTTTTACACTCCGTTTTCGCCGACAATTCTAATAGGTCGGTCTCCAAACGCCTAAGCTATCGACTTTATTTGACATTAGGGTAAAATAATATTTTCTATAAATATTATCAATATTACGAAATCAATTATTGTAATAAAACTAAAAAAACAGACCCTTACTTTATCCGTAAAGGTCTGTTTTTGTTATAAAAAGACTAAAAAATCTTATTTGAATGCGTTGATACCCGTGATGTCCATACCCGTAATGAGCAGGTGAATGTCGTGCGTACCTTCGTAAGTGAGTACGGTTTCGAGATTCATCATGTGGCGCATGATAGGATATTCGTTTGTGATGCCCATGCCGCCGTGTATTTGTCGCGCCTCGCGGGCAACGGTGAGCGAAGTCATCACATTATTGCGTTTTGCCATCGATATTTGCGCTGGCGTAGCCTTGCCTTCGTTTGCCAAAGTACCCAAACGCCAAGCCAAAAGCTGCGCCTTAGTGAGTTCGGTAATCATTTCGGCTAATTTTTTTTGCGTCAATTGGAAACCTGCCAACGGCTTGCCGAACTGCTCGCGCTCGAGCGAATACCGCAACGCGCTGTCGTAACAGTCCAAACCTGCGCCGATACTACCCCAAGCGATGCCGTAGCGCGCTTTGCTGAGGCAACCCAACGGACCTTTTAAACCTTTTACGTTTGGTAAAAGATTCGCTTTCGGTACGCGGACGTTATCAAAAACGAGTTCGCCTGTGATGCTTGCGCGCAACGACCATTTGCCGTGAATTTCGGGCGCAGACGCACCTTTACTGTCCATTTCTACTATCAAACCGCGTATGTCGCCTGCTTCGTCTTTCGCCCAAACGACTGCTATTTGTGCCAACGGTGAGTTGGTAATCCACATTTTTGAGCCGTTGAGGATATAGCAGTCGCCGTCGTCTTTGATATTCGTCGTCATGCTGCTCGGGTCTGAACCCGCATCGGGTTCGGTCAAACCGAAACAGCCGATAAACTCGCCCGAAGCCAATTTTGGCAAATATTTCATGCGTTGCGCTTCGCTGCCGTACTTATATATTGGGTACATCACGAGCGAGCCTTGCACCGAAGCCATAGACCGAATGCCCGAGTCGCCGCGCTCGAGTTCTTGCATGATAATGCCATAAGCGATTTCGTCCATGCCGCCGCCGCCGTATTTTGCGGGTAGCGACGGACCGAACGCGCCGATTTCAGCCAACCCTTTAAATAAATGCGTAGGGCATTCGGCGCGGTGCGAATACTCTTCTATGATTGGGCTGACCTCCGATTTCACCCACTCGCGGACTGCATCGCGCGCCAACAGGTGTTCGCCCGACAACAAATCATCAATACCATAATAGTCGTGGTATTGATAACGGTCTTGTTTTGCTGCGTTTTTTACTATGGTTTCTGTTTGCATCATTTTTTTTATTATTATGATTTGTATAAATTGCTGGGAGAGCGGTAATTTATTCCGCTCAAAATAATTTGCGGCTTTCTTAATGTTTTATTTATTGTACTAATCGGCGGAATAAATTACCGCCGTCCCAATTATCCCACTGCAAAGATACAACAAAAAATAGTAAGAGTAGTTTTGAATTTGTTTCGAGAGATAGAAAGTTTTTTAGTTCTTGAAAGTTTTTGTGGGTTTTATCGGTGTGCGGGTTTTAACCCGCACAAAATAAGACAGGTGCGGGTTAAAACCCGCACACCGTTGCGCTTCGCCCACGAAAACTTTTAAAGAACCATAATTTTGTTTCAGTATCGAAAAAAAGCCTCTTCATCATACAGATGGAGTAGCTTTTTTGTGGATTTTTTTACTATAACTAATTGATAATCAATAGACTAAAATCATATCATATATTAATAATAAATATTCAAAGGCTAAAAATCGAGTTTTTCGGATAAATGGACTAAAAAACGCATTTACATTAGTATAATATGATAGTTTAATACATTGATTTACAGTATCTTATATAATAGTATTATGAATACATACAAAATATAAACTTAAAAAAAGTTCGGATTAATGCAAAATTTTCTCCCTTTTTTATAAAAATATACCTCGTAATTTTGTAACATAAAAACAACGATTAATGTGCCGCGTGATTTGAGAAGCCCTCGAGGCTTCGTAAATCTATTATCTAAAAAAATAAACAAAAAAAATACCTGTTTTATGCCAAAAAGTGCGTATCTTGTAAAGTCTAATTTTAACCTGCGTACCTGCGTACCTGCGTACCTGCGTACCTGCGTACCTGCGTGTAGGCTAATACCTCCGTAATTTATTGATTTTCAGTTAAAATAAATAATTTCTAAAATCAATAAATTATAAAATAATGAAAAAAATAAAAATAATTGTGCTAACTTTGTTAGTAGTATGGTGTAGCGGATTTGCTTGGGCGCAAAGCAATCCGTGTGGCACATCTTGTACAAGACTCGGCGGTAGCGCGAGTGAAGCAGATTTTACGCTTTACGATTTCAATAATGCGCCAAATCCCGAAACTAAGGCAGGCTATAATCTTATCTTTAAAGATGATTTTACAGGCTCAGATTTAGATGTCAATAAATGGTATGCGTCAGGAACGCCTGGTGACGATGCAGGTCCAAATATTAATCCTGCTAATGTATCCGTTAGCGGCAATACCGCACACATCAAAACCAATAGAATAGCCTATAATAATACTACTGGACCCGCATTTTCGAACGGAGAAATAAAAACTTTTCAAAACTATGTTCGCCCTGATGGTATAACAGATTATCGCGGATATGGATTTTGGCCCAATAGCTATATTGAAGTTAGAGCAAAAATGCCTAATGGAAAAGGTGTAGGTAGCGCGGGGTGGCTTTGGCAGTTAGAGGGTGCGTGGCATGAAGTAGATATGTGGGAAACTTTTGGCATAGAGCAGCCCACAGCTATACAAAATGCTTATCATTACACTAGTGGTAGTGTAGAGAACAACGAAGAAAGTCAAAAAATATTGATGGCAGGTGGGCGGTATATTGACCAGGATTATTATATTTTTGGTTTGGAGTGGAACACCGACGGGTACAAGTTATTTATCAATGGAAAATGTGTCCGTGACTTGAAATATGCCGATTGTCCTACATGCAGTTTGTTGTATTATCCTATGAATAGTCATGTATGTAGTAATATTTGGGGTACAGGCACTAATCACTGCCCATTACCTTACTCACAAATGAATGGTATGGAGTCATTACGTTTTGGAACAGGTGGAATACTCTCTGAGAGCGACAATCATACTTGTCAATCTTCAAACCCTAGATTCCAAAATCACATAGAATGTGAAGGCACTGATTTAGATAAGGAACTCAAAATCGATTATGTGCGAGTGTATTCAAAACAAGGCGCGAAAGCTGTACAAATCAAGAAAGCACCAACCCAAATATGCTCGAGCAACCCTTGGTTAAGCCAGACTTCGTTAGCGGTGTACTCCTATTACCCCGAAGCAATCTATACATGGACAAGTACAAGCAACGCATTAGTATTTAATGATTGGGGACGCGAGGAGAATAAAGCGTGGCTACGATGCCAAATATTACCGCGTACAAGCATTACGGGTGCTAATCAGGTGCTTGCGGTAGCAGGGCAAACCTATCCTGCCAAACTTACCGTTACGTTTCCGAGTGGCTATCAAGAAGTGTTTGATTTTAATATTCAGACATCGGGTAGTGTGCCTGCTACACCCACTGTTGTTCCGCGTGCGGTATTGACTAATTGTCGTTACCCTATATCTGTAACGGGAGCAGCAGCCCCATACTATACAGCCCCATACTATACGGTTTATAGTAGTACGCCCGTAAATATTGGTGAAACCATAGAGCCAGGTGAAAGCTATAATATTAAGGTTTGCGCAACAAATGGTTGCGGCGTGGCTTGCCAGACAACGGGGAAAATAGTAACTGCACCCAATCTTCTTCCTGGCAATTGCTTGCAGCGTACTCGCGACACTACTAATCAAAGCACTACTTTTACAGCAACTAACGACGAACCCGTTGCCTCTAAAACAACAACAGACTGGTTGATTTATCCTAACCCTTCCGAGCAAGGCGAATCGCTTCACATCATTACGAACGGCAACTATTTAGGTACCTGGCTGACCATAACAGATGTATATGGCAAAACAGTGAGCCGCACACCTATCGTAAGTGACCAAACTAACGTACCAACCGAAAACTGGCATAGCGGCATTTATTTTATAGCTTTATGTGACGACCAAAACCATTATCTTAGCACAAAAAAACTAATCGTACCATGAAAAAAATCTTAATTATATTCAGCTTTACTGTATTTTTCGGCAGCTACGCACAAGCGCAGTCCAATAAGATAGTACAAAATACAATTTACGCAGACATAGTAGGGTATAGCTATTTTTATGGCGTAGGCTACGATAGACTATATACGCACCAAGATAGCCCAAATAGTTTTGGGTTTGCCGTCAGTGTCGGCGGCGGAAAGCTCGGTGATATTACTGCCTATACCTTACCGCTAAAAGGTTTTTATTGCTATGGCAAAGGCAATTCTAAATTAGAGGCAGGTACAAGCGTAATTGTAAAAGTGCTTGACCAAAATATGTATGTGGGTGGTAGTAGCAATAAACGTGGCAATGCTCAATTAAACACACCGCTACCTGACGGAGGTGAGTCAATCAATCTTAGTCCATATATTGGCTATCGCTACCAACGTGCTAAGGGTGGTTTGTTTTTGCGCGTGTATGCTTCGCCGCTCAATATACCCGTATATTCTGCGCCGCTACAAAAACCGACTTACGGTTTAACGACGTATGGTTTTTCAGTAGGTTATACCATAAAACCCAAAGCGGTACGATGAAGGTAAGCGTATTATTATGGTTTTGTATGATGGTACAAAGCAGCTTCGGGCAACGACTACAAGTACAGCCCGATAAGCCACGCCTAAATAGCGTATTTTTGGAGTTGAGCGGTCAGGCGCGCTTCGGCGCAGTATATTATGATATGGTGTTTTATCGCCCGACCCGACAATGGCATAGCGCAATAGCGGCAGGTTTATCGTTTTATCCGTATAATGTGGTGGCGGGTCAATGCCCGCTTGTTACCATCGTGCCTATGCAATACAATTGGCTTCACGGGCGCGAAACAGATTACTTAGAATTGGGTATTGGGCTTAACTTAAAGTATTTTCCCGAGGTTAGTTTTCCTCTTTTTTGGGGTGGGACGGGTACTATTCCTACGCGGTTTGAAGTAGATTTAGCTCCGCGTATCGGCTATCGGCATCAGCCGCATCACGGCGGTTTTTTCTGGAAAGCCTGCTTAGTACCTATCGTTATCAATCCGCTATACGGAGTCGCATCTTACAATCAGCCTATTTTTGCGCTCGCAAGCGGGTCGCTTGGCTATACGTTTTAAGTTATCAGATTATTTTAAACCCAAAGCCGCCCCTAAAAAGGCAGTTTTGGGTATTTTTTTGAAAATAAAAAATCATCGTCTAAATTCCACCACAATAAACCTTGTCATTTTTTCGTTACTATTTTGTTATCGTTATTAAAACAAAAATAATTTAGCTTTACATTTAACAAAATTTTAACCAAAATATTATGACAAACAAACTCCTCGCGCGCTGCATTACCCTCTGCATTACCCTCTGCATCACGCAACTGATTAGCGTTTCTTTTATTGCCGCGCAAAGCGGTAAACTGTACAGCCTGCAAGGGATTATCACGGATAGCGTCAGCCATAAAGCGGTGGAGTTTGCGACGGTCGGTATTTTTGATACCTCCAAAACGCCGCTACAAATCACGTTCACGAGCGCACGAGGCGAGTTCAAATTTAAGGATTTGAAGGCAGGAACGTACCGCGTAGAGGCGACGGCGATAGGCTACGGCGGCGTACTGAAAAGCGGTATTGTGGTAGATAAAAATACGGTTTTGCCTATGCTAAGTATTGCGGCAAGCGGCGAAAACCTCAACGCCGTGACCGTCACGTCGGTGCGTCCTGTGATGGAAATGAAGGACGGTAAAATAGTGTATAACGTGGCGAACGACCCGACAAATGCAGGCGCGACGAATAGTGTAAAGTAGCTAAAACCAAAAGCGGCTGCTTACGCCCCGTGCGCAAACAACCGCTACCAACACTATGAGCCGTATATGTTAATTTCTTTAATTAATTACTTATGTATAAGTAACTATTTTTAGTCACAAATAAGCACTATTTTTGTAAATTATTATAGATTATTACAAATTATTATCTTCAATAATCGCGATTAGCGCGTCGCCGTAGCCCGCTTCTTTGCTGTAGCCTGCTTGCTGCAAACCCATCGCCCAGGCTTTATAATCGCTTGATTTTAAATACTTTAAGTGTGTGAAAGCACCCGAAGAGATGTATTCGGAATGGTCGCGGAAACTCGCCCATGCACTACCGTAACTCCGATAACAATGCAAGGCGTGCGTGTATCGCTTGCCTACCCAACCGTCGGTACAAGGCAAATTGAAAAAATTATTGGCGTTTTTTGCCGCGTCGGTCGCGCCCGCCTGCGATTGCAATATTGCTTGCGCCAAAATAATAGCGGTCGGAATGTGGTATTTCGCCGCTTCCTGTTTCGCTATATTTCTGAACCGCTGCACAAATGCAGCTTGCTGCGCCTTAGTAGCGGATAGCTGTGCCTTCGGTTTTGCGGCAGTCACGGGCAAAAAACCTGCCTGGCTTTCGAGCGGCGTTTCGCTATTGTCTATTGCCACATTTTGTTTTGTTCTTGCTTGCGCCGCGTCAGCCGTTTGTACTGGCTTCGGCGTTTTGAGCGACACCGAAAAACTGAGGTCTTTATGCAGAAACACAAAAAGCGAAATACCTACTAAAAGGCTTTGAAACCAATATTTACGAATATATGGCAACGAATTGTAGTAAAATAACTCTATTTTTTTCATAACAACCTTATTTTTTTATTAATATAATATTTGTTAAGTCTATGTTGTAAATTAAGTGTGATTATCGGGAACGAAAAAAATAGTTAGAACGTAGCTTTTGCGTAGGTTTAATCTATTTTTTGAGTGTAGATAAAGAATCACACTTAATTTATTTCAGCTACCTATCACTTGCTATTAATTGTAATTACATTGCAAATGTACAACAATATGTTTTATATTTCCAAATACTTTTCGAATTATTTTATATAAAAATAAAACAAAAAGTTTTAAATTATTGATTATCAAACTACTAAGCTGAACTATTTTTTTTATTT
>JAYWGJ010000263.1:0-5669 GCA_043778315.1 Saprospiraceae bacterium
GGAACGAACAATATGCACACGACATCGTACAAAACTTTATCAATAAAGCCGAAACTTAAGGTTGTTCATCTTTTGTCATTTTTTATGCGTTGAACCTGAGTTTTAGGTGGTTTTTTGTGTCAAATGATGATTTGGGACGGCTCAAATCGTATTTTGGCGCGTCGGCGCACCGCGCCTACCCTATTTTTGTAGCATCAAATAATTGATAAACGACATTTTTAAATTTAAAAAATCATGCAAGTAATCATTTTTCTATTCGCAACGTTGTGGAACGCAACGGCAACAGCACAAGTAAACGCGCAAGTAAACGCAGAAGTAGGCGCACAAGTAAAACCAAACAATAACAGCAGCGTAGTCACACCAAAAATCGAGCCGTTTGAGACGCTCAACATTAAGGGTTTCAACGGGCAAATCACGGTAGAAGTAGGCGGAACGGAAACGTCGCTGACCGCAACCGTGCCGAACGGCAAAGAGAATTTATTGCAAATAGCGAACAAAAACGGCAGCCTAACCGTGAGCTACAACGAGCCGTACAGCGAGGATAAAGATTGGGAGGCGAGCGGAAAAGTGGTTTTGCTACTCAAAACGCCATCGCTAAAAGCCCTGAAAAACAGCACGAACAGTCAAGTGACGATAAGCGGCTTGCGCGGCGACCGTTTTGACTACACCGAAAAAGGCAATGCGGGCGTGAAATTGAGCGGCGAGGTGCGTTTTTTCAAACTCAACCTTAGCGGCAACGGCAATATTGACGCGGCGGATTTGACGACCAAATTCACGGACATGAAGGTGAATGGCAACGGCAATATTACGATGAATAGCATCGGTTACGCGCTGGACAGAAAAGGCAACGGTAGCATCACGAACGTCAATAAAGATGCTGTGATGGGCGCAGGCGACGGTGTTAGAAAGATTGATAAAGCTGCCGTTGTGGCAACCGAAATCAACAAAAATATTACTTTTACTATAAAAAACAATAGCCTTTTGCCGCGTATGCTGACGATGGTTTCGTACCGTCCCGACGAGACGGGCAACGGCACAACGGGTTTTATGCTCGCGCCTGCGGGCAAAAAAACCTACACATTCCCAGTAGGCACGCGGATTTTTTTGGCGGATAGAAAACAAGTAGATACCGTGATGAGCGGCGTGAGTATCCGCGACCGCGAGCCGTTTTTGGTGCTGAAAGCGACCGATGAAGGACAGGTTTTTAATGCTAATAAATAAATCATAATTAGCTGCGTTCAGCCGCGCATCCATTCCGTCGGCGACAAGCCCGTATGCTTTTTGAAGGCACGATTGAAGGTCGTTTTGCTATTAAATCCGCTATCAAAAGCGATGCCGAGCAAGGTCAAATGCGACCAATCCGTCGATTTGGCGCGCTGCTGAAAAGCGTTCACGCGTTGTTCGTTGATGTAGTCGTTAAAGTTTTTAGCGAAAGCGGTGTTAATAACCATAGAAACGACCGAAACGTTGGTTTTGAGGCGCGTAGCGAGGTCAGAAAGCGTGAGTTCGGGTTCTAAATACGGCTGCTGCGCTTGCATCAGTTGCTCCAAACGGCTTTTCCATTGCAATAATTCCGCTTCGGATAACGTATTTTTTAAGGTTATTTCGGTGGTTTCGATAGGTAAATCTACTGGTTTATTGGGCGAAGTTGCGGGCGCGAAAGCGGCTGCGGCTTCGCTCAAACTATGCACCCGCGCAAGCGGACGTACACGCGGCTGCGCATAACCCGCCACGCTCCGGTAGTAGGTGTAGGCGGAAATAACGAGGTAGAGCCACCACATTTGGTTGTAACCATAATCCATAAAAAAATCGGAAATGGTATAAGCAAAATTGATAATTACAACCGCCGTAAACACATACAAAAAATTACGAAACCACTTAAAACTTGCCGTTTCTACATCAGAATATTGCTCAGGAACTTGCTTTTGATATTGGTTGTACAAATGAAAAGATTGGTATAAAAAATAAATATTTAAGCCTAATTCTACGAGGTTAAAACACGGATTGATGTAGTTATCTACGCCATGCCAAAATTGCAAGACCCAATCTTTTTGCTGCAAACCAACCGCTAAATGGTAGCAAAAATAGACAATATAAGGCAAAAATGCCCAATAATTGCGTTTTTGCAACTTAAAATCGGCTTGTATCAAACTGCATAAAAAGAAGTAAATAGCGGCAGGCGTGAGCAACGAAAACCCGTCCCACGGCAGCATCGGCAGCTCTTCCCAAAGGTAGGTAATGCCGAGCCAACCGAGCGTAAACGGCAGCACCGTGAGCGCGAGCGTGACCAACAAAAACGCGAGCCATTTGTCGCTCTTCCGCTCTTCGCGAACGCCGCGCAGCCACAAAATTGGCACAAAAATCAGCGTCTGCAAAATGGTGACGGCAGGTATAATGGCGTTGATATTGATAGAAAAATTCATATTGATAATTGGTATATTTTTGCGCTAATGTACGTTTTATAACTCGAAAAAATGCAAATTATTGTACTAAAAACAAAAAAAACCGCCTCCCAAACGCATAGGTTCGGGGGCGGCTTATTTATGATTTATGGCAATTAAAAAAATACTACAATTTAATAAAATTTGACTTAATTCAGCGAAGCAAAAGCGGCTTTTATCTGCGTCGCGCCTACTTTTTTGTAATCTAACTGAATCAGCATTTTTGGCTGTATAATCGCCACTTGTTGCGACAGAAAAAACTGCTCGTTCTCGGTTTTCAACGCCACAATAGTCACTTTTCGCCCGATAGGAATTTGCGAAGATTGGTACTGATTCAGAAATTGGTGCATCGTCATAATGCTTTTGATATCTTTAAAAACGATAAATAGTTTCACGTCGCTCGGCGGCGCGTCCTCGTCCACCGAAATACTTGTTTTGGCGAGTTGCTCGTCCAAAAAACGGTCGCAATTTATCCAACCCAAGCGGCTCGCCTCCATGCCGTTTTGCAGCGCGGTATTTATCGCGTCATCTTTGGTATTCAACATCAGCGCGTTACCCGACGCGTTCGATATGCGAGTTTGTACTATATAAGTAGAGATTTTGGTAAACAACGTGTCCAAACCCTTTGCTTTCGCTAATCCACGACCGTTCAACGCCATCAAATATTGATATTGCTGCGCTCGACGCGCCGCCCAATCATCGGCGATAAGCAAACGCGAATCGACATTTTTGTCAATTAACGCCGCTAAATCCGTATTTTCATCAGGGTTATACAATTGCATAGTATCCAAATTAGCGCGCGGAATACCAAACGCTCGAGCGATAATATCCTTGTTTTCGCGCTCAAAATCGGTCTTCGTCGCATTGACGAATGCACCTTTTAGATTTAAAAAATTAGCAAAACCCGTCGTGTACCAATCCAAATAAGTGCCTGCATTTCTGCTCGTAAACGGCTCAATCCAGCGCATCTGCGCGAACAAAAATTTGTTTGCTTCGTAGCGTGCATAAGCATCGACGTAGTAGCGATACAGCACCGCACGTTTTTCCAATTCCGCCTTGTATTCCGCCATTTCACGGCGATAGGTCGGCGCGGCATTTGTCACATAATTCAAAGAATCGCGGGTGTATTTCAATTTATTTTTTTGATAATCCGCTTGTTTCTGTTCCTCGCGGTGTTGCCACGCCAAGCCTAATTTTTTGTCGCTTTCCACTAATTTTTCAAAAATTGACCGTTTATTATAAGCGGGATTTTTGCTTTCACGCGGCGGCTGCGGCACTCGCGGCGGCGGCGGATATTTGGGCGCGACGAGCAGCGCGAAATCGGTACTTGGCGTTTGCGGCTGCGGCAATCTGCCCCATTTCACCCGTTGCGCGTACTTGCTGCGCTGTCTTATCCGTTGTTTTGCGGGTTTCCAATTCACCGTTTTAGCGGTCTGCTCGCCATAAAAAAGCTGCATATTCGCGTTATCCGTATTGATAATCGGCATCGCAATAGACATCGTTTTGCCTTTTTGCAACTCGAGCGTTTTGCCGTCGGCTTCCGCCGCAACGTACACCATGCCGCCTGTTTCCAACAGTTTATCGTCCGACGCGGTACTCAGTGCGTTCGCGAGCATCGAGCTATAATCGTAGGCTTCGCGCAACGTAAAATGAATTTCGCCTTGTGGCGAACTGCCGTCAGCGAATTGTAGCGCGCCTTGTTCGATGTTAATCGTCGTACCATTTTTGCCTTGCAGCGTGATGTCTTCGGTACTTTTTTTAGTGAATTGCTGCTCGCCGTCGCGTCCAAGCGCAGTAAAAATTTTGGCTAACGGCGTGTTCGCCGCGTCGGTCGGCAAAACCGTGTGTCGGACTAAAATGTCGACGCGCCGATTTTTGCTGTGCGCAATATCAATAGTTGCAGAGGCTTCGACATCGGCGGTCGCGTCGCCGTCCGTTTCGTCCGCTATTTCGCCGCGACCTTGCGCACTCAGACACTTACTCGCAATCCCTTTTTGGCGCAAAAAATCGCTTACGCTTTTGGCGCGCCGCTCCGAAAGCCGCTGATTGTGGTCGGCAGCACCTACCGCGTCCGTGAAAGCGGCAATCTCGATGCTCACCGCCGTCCATTGTCGGGTAGCGGCGGCGACAGTTTGCAACGTGCCGACCGCTTCCGCCGAAAGCGCGTGTTGGTCGGTCTCAAAATAAACGCTATACCGCGTCATCGCGATATTCGCTGCTTGCGCGAATGCGGAATTGCTACCCGAAAGCACAATGAAAATCGATAAAAAACAGTAGCCTGCTTTTTGAATTAACTGGTTAATCATACAATAAAAATTTTGTGGTTAAAAAAATAAAATTTGGCTGTTTTTTAACAAAACAACTTCGCTTTATCCAAACGGAAGTTTTGTCTTTTTTATTATACAATTAAGAAAAATATTTTTTTGTGATAAAAAAAACCTCCGCTCAAAAAACCTTCGCCTCTTCATTTCTCTGCCTCTTTGCTTCTCCGCTTCTCCGCGTTCAAAAAAATTTCTGCGTTTAAAAAAACTCCGCTCAAAAAACTACCCTGCGTTTATTATTTGAATCCTGCGTCTTAAAAAATAACACTCAACAAAAATCATATTACTCCGCCAATTTGGTTTTAATAATTTGATTTTTTATTGTACTTTTGCAGCAATTTAACATCAAAACATCAAAAATGGACAAAAATATACTGCTCACCGAACTCTCCTTTCGCACCTCGCGAAGTAGCGGAAGCGGCGGGCAAAACGTGAATAAAGTAGAAACGAAAGTGGAGTTGCTTTGGACGCTCGCGAACACAAACGCGCTCGACGCAGCCGAAAAAGTAATCGCCGCCGACCGCCTCGCGAACCAATTAGACAACGACGGCGTACTGCACATCACAGCGCAAGAAACCCGTTCGCAAGTAGAAAACAAGGCGATTTGCATCAAAAAATTGATTATTTTAATACAAAAATCATTGATTGTGGTTGCACCACGCAAAAAAACGGGCATTCCGCGCACCATAAAATTACAAATCAGAAAGGCAAAAGCGATTAACAGCGTCAAGAAAGCGATGCGGCAAAAGCCAAATACGAATGATTTTTAAACAGCAAAAAAATATTTTTATTTCTAATAAAAAAACACAAAAAAAAATTATGAAACTCGCGATTGTAGGCGCAACAGGTTTGGTAGGCGATACCATTTTGAAGGTTTTGGCGGAGCGTAAATTCCATTTTGACGAGC
>JAYWGJ010000264.1:0-5654 GCA_043778315.1 Saprospiraceae bacterium
GCTTTTGCTAAATACGAGTTCGCCGTAGCGGTCAAATATTTGTAGCTGCGAGATGCGGCGGATAGCTCCGTTAGCGTAAAGCGTAAAATAATCATTGCTGCCATCACCGTTTGGCGTAAATATATTGGGAATATAATGATTTGGGCTACAATTGCTCACTTCAATACTCCCTCGCACCGAACCACAAATATTTTCGCTACTCACCGTATAAGTATTTGCTTGTGTAGCAATAATGCTATTGGTATTTTCGTTGGTACTCCAAATATAGTTCGGATAGCCTGCGGGTGCGGTGAGCAGTACGGGAACAAACTGCCCGTTCAGACAACTTGTAGTGTCTGTAACTGCCAAGCGAAAAGGTGGCAATGGGTTTTCGGCGGCTACCTGAAAAACGGTACTTGTACTCCCGCATTCATTCGTTGCGGTTACTTGATACGTTCCTGCTTGCGCAATAGCGATTTGCTTACCAATTGCACCCGTCGACCACGAAACTGAGCCGTCGACCGCGCTTAAATTATATACCACAGGAAATTGCGTACTACATATTAAAGTATTCGCTACGGCGAGCGTAGGTAGCGTTTTGGGTATAATCGCAATCGTATCGCGTACCGTTCCGCAGCGATAGGTAGCGGCAACGGTATAAATACCAAACTGATTAGCGGTTATCATCGGCGTAATGGCGTTGGTACTCCAAGCGTAACTATCAAAAATAGCGGGTACGCTTAGTTTGATTTGCACCGTTGCGGTAGCGCAGAGCGCGGTGTCGCGTCCTAAATGCACTTGATAATCGGCAGGGCGCAATACCGTAACCTGTAGTTCATCGGTAAAGCTGCCGCATACATTACTGACCGTAGCCGTGTATATTCCGCTTTGCGCAACTGCAGTCGTTGCGGTATTTGAACTGCTATTACTCCATTGGTAATTACTGAAACCCGCAGGCGCGGCGAGCGTTAGCGGTAGTTCGGTAGGGCAGCGCACCAAGTCATTACCCAAAAACCGAGGCGTAGCGGGCGGTGCTTGCGCGCGTACTTGTATAGTATCAGACATAGTGCAGCCGTTTTGGTGGCACAGCACCCAATAAGTACCTGCTTGCGCAGCTGATACGGTAGGCGCGGTACTGCCTGTACTCCATATATAACTGTCCATATTAGGCGGCGCGGATAGCGCGTAGGGTAGCGCGCTGCTGCATAGCACCGTATCGCGCCCTAAGTTTAAGTCTATAAAAGTAGCCGTAGGCGCAGGGCGCAGGGTAACATCATCAACATAGTAGTATGTCCCCATCGTATCTAAATACCTACCACTATTGTCGCAGACGTATTTTATTTCGTTTTGGTGGTCAAAATTACCAATCGTGAGCCACTGTTCTCCGCCCTTAGCGCGATAACTGACACATATCCGAGTCCAGTTTAGGGTATCGTTTACAAAAAAATCGGGCGTTAAGCTAATAGAGGCTTTGTGCGGATAGATAGGAGCTGGCGCACCTAAATACGAATTAAAGCCCCGAGGTATTGGTAAGTGATACAGGGTATCACTAAATAATGCCTGCAACTCTACCTCAAAATGTGACGCAGTATTAGATTGATTGACGTATAATTCTAATTGATAAATACTATCTTTTTTTAATACAGATTTTAAATGGGTAGAAATATACTCATATCCTGCTTCATATTCAAGACTTGGCCATGCATAATTCCCCCGAGCTATGTTAAATCCTACAAAAGAACGACCGCTATGCGGAGCTTGATAATCTCCACGCATATTCGGAGGTGTAAAATCGGTAAAGATTGGGTCGTGACAATAAGGGCTAAGATAAGCACTTCCCCAGTAAGGATAAGTCCAGTATTTACAATGTTGATAATATAAAGGACTATACTCGGTAACGCTACAATCATGTTCTTCAAAGTCGGAATTACGAATCAGGTTCTGTGCTAGTAGGTAAGTAGTACTGCACAGTAGCAGGGCAAGGAGTATTGTCTTTTTCATAGGTGTATAGTAATAAAAAGTGCGTACCAAACCATGCCCGGACACATGGTTTAGTACGCACTTTATTGTTAAAGGATTAAGGTTGTTTGATTACTTTACCGCTTTGTTGTTCGCCGTTAAGCGTTAAGCGATACAAATACATACCTGCGGCTAAATCCTCGGTATTGAGGTCTATTTTTTGCTCGCCTTGCGGTAGATCTATTTGTTTTTCAAGCACTAAACTGCCTTGCAGGTTAAATAACTGTAGGCTACCCTCGGTAGCGTCCGCATTATTGAGCGTAAAGCTAAGGGTTTGGCTGAACGGATTGGGAGCAACTACCCAATCTGTACCAAAATCCTTATCTTTGGTTTTGCCGTGCGTGTTGAGGCGATAGTTGCCGTTTATCATAAAATAAACAGAGGTAGTGATACTATTGCAAGGATTATACAGGGTTACATCTAATCTGAAAACACGACCTGATAAGCTAGAAGACTGACTCGCAAACCAGCCCGAAGTAATAAAATTAATACCTAATCCTGAAGGATTCCCACTCCCAGATACCGTATTAGGCGATGGTATAGTCGTTAGGAACGCACCCGTACTCGGGTTTACCTCTTGAATAGTCGCTGCGTAGCTAGTCACCAGACCCGTAATATTCAGTACGTTCATATTGCCACTAAACTTACCTACACCTATAGTAGTTGCACTTGGCGTTACGCCTGCGGCAGCCAAATACAAATCGGGAAAGGCGGTATTAGGGTTATTATCCCATGAAGAGCCATTGCCTGAATTGATTTGTAAATTACTACCAATACCAATAGGGCTGCTCACTTCCAGATAGCTTGTCAGTGTATTCACTACACCACAATCGCTTTTAATGGAGTATTTGAGCATAAATCGCCCACTATTAGTACCTAAACTTTTGCCATTGCTGCCTACAAAAGTACGCAAATCGACACTTACGGGTGGTATGCCATTTACCCAGCCCGAATTATAGGAAACAAAATTAGCACCTGAAACTATGGTACATTGATTACCGCTACCGCTTGTACCCATCTCGTAAATCTCTAATTGGTATTGCGCGGGTTTACCATAATTATACCAAGCATTAAAGGACATTGGGCTACAATTAAACCAAGTCTGCATGCTATTTGCACAGTAAGTAAGCGGCTGCGAGCCATTGATATTATTACCTGCAATAGCAATACCCGTATTGCCACGGTAATCCTCACCATCTATTTGGTCGGGCAGACAATAGCAAGCGTACCAACCCGTATGCTGAATATTCGTCCCTGCCGCTAAGTTCGTTACAAGAGCCGTAGCAAACGGCGTAGTACTATTAGGGTCTAAACCTACTAAGCTCAAGACACCCGAAGCGTTACGCACACCATATATACGACCATTTTTAGCGCGCTCTAATTGCGTACCAGATAAATCGCCCATCGCACCCACTAATACGGGAGTTCCAGAACCGCTCGTAGCGGTCTTATATAAACCACCAACACCCGAACCCGTCAAATCCGTACAGATAAAAAGGTTATTACCCGTAGCATCAAACTCTAAACCTGCTATACCATTCGAGGGTATTGTTTTTATTACTAACGAACTAGGTGTATAAATACCTGTAGTGGCATTCAACGAAATAATATAGACAGATTGGTTGTAAAAACCCCATGCAAGTTTAGTTCCATCATCAGACAGCTCAAGCTCACAGGTATTGAAACCAGCACCCGACGAGCCACCAAAACCCGTAAAACCAGTGGTAGAGGTATTGACTACTACCTGTTTGTTGGTGATGCCCGTATTCGTAATGTCGTAGCGAGAGATACCTGATGTCTCGGTTATATATAAGAACCGTTTAGTGGCAGTACCTGCACCAGACACTACTTTTGAGACTGCAATACCTCCATTTGGTGAATTTGGCGCGCCACCAGGAAGTGAAAATGCATTAGGAAAAGTAGAACCGACAGCCTGAGTAAAAGTAGCATTAGTCATAGTATAGGGCGCAACTCCTGCGTTGATTTTGACATAGCCGATTGAGCCTACGGCAAGGTCTGCCATGCTAATATAGTAGATAATATAGAACTCATTGCAAGCACCTGGCACAGGTACAATTGCAATTTCTGCACCTATGTGGTAGGAACGATACTTTGTCTCACCAAGTGGATAGCCAAACCCAGGCAAGGCAAAGGTTGTACCTTTTACACCTGGCTGCACTACTTGGTTGCCATTGATGTAAAATAATAAATTTCCGCTACCATCGTAAGCACCATTACAAGCCCCGTTTGGTTCGGGATTGTAATTATTAAGCGGAGCTATCGTAGAAGGGATAATATTCGTACTCGCAAGTGCAGTTGTCTGCATATTGTACGAGGTGGGCGCGATAGCCCAGTTATTCATCTGCCCAAAAGCAGCATTAGTGGCGGCTACTGCAAAGAGTAGCAGGATTAGAATTTTTCTCATGTTTTGAAAAATTTAAAACTTGATGACAAAATAGCATAGCATGGAATATATAGATATAAATCCACCCTATACCTAACGGTTAGAAGTACTACTTCGCTGCCTCGACCTTAAAGTTTTTTTTGGTTGTGCAAAAATACAACGGTATTCCGGTGTACGGTTGTGTCAGTTGCTTTGTGTTTACTTTGTGGGTTTAGGAATGCGAAATAGGCATTAAACACGACAAGTTTCGAACAAAAAAAGGTGCGAACCCTGCCGAATCCATCACCTAACACGAGGCATCTCCAAACGCCATACACAGAATGATACCTAGGCGAAGGGACGCACCTATAAGATGCGCACCTTCTAAAACTCATTCTTTCCCTACTATAAAACTGGCGGTTTGTGATATAGGAAATTAAGTTTAGTAGAATGCTACTATAATATTTTAAAAATTATTTTTTAGCTATATGATATTGTTTTATTACAATAAAAGAAAGAAAATAGCGTTTGTTGTTATTGTATTACAAAAATACATTACTTATTTTGACATTTCCAAATGTGTGTCTATATTTTATTGAATTATTTTTTGGAAGTGCGCTGAAACGCTGTTTCGGCGATAGAGATTGGCGAGCGCGTTTTTAAAGCTGCGTAGCTGAGACCTATCGGTAGGACGAAACGAATTCACCGATAATCTTTATTCTAATTCGGATGAAATAAAACAACAATATCTATACGCATATATAAGGTGTCGTTTTTGTGATAAAAATGCTGTTTTAACCGTTTCCAAAAAATAAACAGAATTTTTTTAGAATAAAGTTAGGAATTATAAAAAGCGTTCGTACCTTTGTAGCCGCTTAAATGGAAAGAGAAAGGTTAAATGGTAGGTAATAAGTATTGTTTATAAAAAATAGACAAATAATTTTTGAAAAAGTATTAGGAAATAGAAAAGAGTTTTGTACCTTTGCAGCCGCTAAGAAGAAAAGTGGTCAGGGAGAGGAGAAAAATATGGGTAAGAAAAGCGGTTAGAAAAAATAAATAAAATATTTTTTGATAAATGTTAGGAAATAAAAAAAAGGTTCGTACCTTTGCAGCTGCTAAGGCGACGGGGTAGGAAAAGAGATAGGAGTAGAGTTAAGGTTTATTTATTTTGCACAAAAAAAATAAATAAAATATTTTTTGATAAATGTTAGGAAATATAAAAAAGGTTCGTACCTTTGCAGCCGCAAACGATGCGAATGAAAATATTAAGTGA
>JAYWGJ010000265.1:0-5643 GCA_043778315.1 Saprospiraceae bacterium
GTCCCACAAACTCGGCAACCAAATCTTTGCGGTCGGTTTCTACCAAATGCCCGCGCTCGAGTATGCCGAGTGCCTTGTATATTTGCGCCAAAATGCGCGAGACCGTCGTTTTGCCCGTTCCAGGATTGCCCGTAAAAACGGTGTGCAGCGAAAATCCTTTATGAATATCTTTGCCTACTTCGCGGTAGTAGCGCACTAATTTGATGGTCTCGTCAATCTCCGTTTTCACTTTTCTCAAACCCGTCATTTCGTTGAGTTGCGCTATCGCATCTTTGAGCATCGGCTCGTCGATAGGCAGCGAAACGGACTTGAATTTGTCTTTATAAAACACCTTTTCAAGGTCGTTTATTTCTACTGTACTCAGTTGTTCGGGGGTATAAGTTTGGTCGGCGTTCGTAGCTGTTGCTTCGTGGTGCGCCTTCATAAAACGCAGCGCGAGGTTCAGTTTTGCACCTTCTATGACCGTATTCACGAACCGCGCATTGCCAAAATTGTCGCCGCGATTGCGGTACGCCTCCACCACTTTGCGGTGTATGTACTCCCACGACTCCGCGTTGAGGTGTACATGACGATGCTCCGCCGTGAACTCCGCTATTTTCATCAGCTCGTCGGGCGAGTAATCGGGGAAGTGAATGACGTTGCTGAGGCGCGAACTCAGCCCAGGATTGATGTTCAAAAACTGCTTCATTTCTTTGGGATACCCCGCAAAAACAACCGCCAAATCGCCCTTTCCGTCCGACATTTCCTTTATCAAAACCTCTATCACTTCGCGCCCAAAATCCTTACTATCATCTCCCCTATCGCTCAACGAATACGCTTCGTCGATAAATAAAATACCGCCTTTGGCGTTTTCTATGGCTTTTTTCACTTTCGGTGCGGTTTGCCCAATATACTCGCCTACCAAGTCCACACGCCCTACTTCATGCACGTTTCCGTTAGAAAGCAAGCCCAAACTCGCATATATTTTACCTAAAAGGCGCGCAACGGTCGTTTTTCCTGTTCCAGGATTGCCGATAAAGACAGAATTGAGCGAAATTTGCGATTTTTCTTCAAAACCGTTCTCTTTTCGCAACTGTAAGAACTGTAAATAGGTCGCAAACTCGTTTATTTGCTCTTTTACAGGGTTCAAACCAATTAAAGTATCTAATTCTGCCTTCGCTTCCTCGAAAGTAAGCGCAGGTTGCACGTCGTTTACTTGTTGCCCGTCCACCCAAGTCGGGATTCCTTGTTGCGTAGAATACGGCAAACCGCCGTCCGACAACACAAACTCTTGCGTTATCTCGAACGGAACGACTGCAATCAGCGTGTCCATAAATACAATTTCTATTTTATATAAGTCTTCAAACCAATAATCTTTGCTCTCTGCGCCGTAGCCCGAGTCAAAGGTGATTTTTGCGGGTTTATCCGTAAATTCATATAAATAATGCACATACGCTTTGTGATGACCCGCCTGATTGAAAAAATTAAAGTGCATTTCGATAGGATATAGCGGGTCGTCGGGGCGACTATTCAGCAGCGTCAGCTCTATATTTACATAGCGCGTTTCCTGCACACTAAACGATTTGAGGTAGCTACGCTCCGCGATAGGCATACCTGCGCGCTGACTTTCGTAGAGTTTGATGCTCTCAATCTCAAAATACGGATTGTATTCGCTGCTCACGCTGCCGCCATCTACGATATAAAAATAGGTGTCGCCGACGTGAACGCCGTCAATCGTTATCGTCCAGCGATACTTGCCTTTTTTCCACCAGCCCGAGTGCGGCGTACCCCAACCCTCGCGGATATACACCAAATTTTGGTTCATATCGACAGGAATAGACTTATTTAAGTCGCAATGAATTTCGCCCGTCTGCTCGTTATAGCATTTCAGATTCACTTGCGCCTCCCAGTTGCTCTCATCAAACAGCTTATTATAGAGCGATATTTCGCAATACACATAGCACGCCTCCGCTTCGTCAAACACGCGGCGGTACTTTTTTTGGTTGTAATACAAGGTTTCGGTACTGCCGAATATCGAGAGTTCTTTTAATTTGTAGTTCGTCATATTATGGTTTGAAAATTATTTTTTGGATTTCAGAATATTACCACGACACCGTACTCGTCCAACCTGTGCCTCCTGCGGGCGGCGGCGGCGGATTTCGCGGCAAAAGTATGGGTTCGGGCGGCGCGTCGTCGTCGTCGTCGTTATCGTTTTGATTATTTATATTATTAATATCTATATTTGTATTATTATCATTAAAATCGTTATTTTTTATTACAAAAACAGTACTTTCTGCATTTTCAATCTGATTTTCAATAATATTTTCGGTATGATTTTGATTTTCGTTATGATTTTGAGTGTAATTTTCAGCGTTGTAATTTTCATTATATTGGATAAAATTCCATTCGGGTTCGGGCGGCGGCGGCGTATATTTTGGGCGCAGACCCGAAAAGACATCGCGCGGCAGAAAAAAATCGCGCGTTTCGTCTTCATTTGCATTTTGAGTTTGATGCTGATGAAATAGCGGCGTATTGCCCATCGTCATATCGTCGTCGGGTTCTTGATTATTTCTGTACCAATACGACACCATCACGCCCGTAAGTACACCTATCAGGTGACTTTCCCACGACACCGACGGCTGCCCAGGCAAAACACCCCATACCAAACTGCCGTAAAACGTAATCACCAAAAACGCCAAAATAATGGATTTTACATTGCGCTGAAAAAATCCAATTCCTATCAAAAAACCGAACAATCCATACACGATACCGCTTGCGCCAATATGAAATGCAGGACGCGCACATAAAAAAACCAAAATATCGGTCAAAAAATAAATCAATAGCAGTATTTGCGCGGAAACGCTGCGATAAAAATAAATAATCAGACTCGCCAAAACCACCAACGGAACGCTATTTGATAGCAAATGTTGTACGCTTGCGTGTATTAATGGACCCGTAAGTATCCCGCTCACACCCTCTATACTGCGCGGTAATATACCATAATCGCCTAATTCCCAGTTAGTTATAAAAGCATAGCCATGCAGCAGCCACATCATTGCCACAAAAAGCAATGGGTATAAAACGCTATCAGTGATGTCTTTAATTAGCTTTTGCAAAATGAAAAATGAATAGGTTTTTTAAATTCTATAAAGGTTGTATTAGTATAATTTCGTCGCCTCTAACAAGTTAAAAGCGTCGCTATAAAAAGTTGTCTCTCGATATTACTCTAAGATTTTTCTTATTTAATAATCACACTCTATGCCTTGTTTTTTTACATAAAACTTGTAGTTGTTTTGAAAATTATCTAATGTTTGATTTACCTCCATGCTGCACTGATGTGCTTTACCTTCAATATCCCTTGAAATAAGAACGCTGTTTTTGAAAGTAATTTGCTGTTTTTGCCAATTTATTTGATAATAATTATGCGTTTTGGCTCGTCCACTAGAATGGTAAGACGAAAGAATAAACATAAAATTGCTTTTTTTATCCAGCCGTAAACTACCACCCCAGCTTTCATTTAATCCCATAGTTTTGTATGATTTTTGGATAACTTTACTATTTTTTTCAAATCTAACCGTGCAGAAACTATCAGTCGCCTCAGTATATACGTCTCGTAATAAAATACTTAATTTTTCGTTCTTATTATTTAATACTATTGAATCAATAAAACACATTTTAAAAGATACAATACTTATATCCGTAGAATCTTTATATTGTTTGTATTTCTTTTCACCTCTATTTTGATTACAGCCGAATAGCATAATTACCGATAAAAATAAACCTATAAATCGCATAAAAAATCATTTTTTAATAAATTTTTTAATATCGCGTAATAGTTTTTTCTTTCTGTTTTACCATTGCCTCCACCATTTACTAATACACATATCCAATCTAAATATCTATCCTTATTTTCCGAGATTTCATTCAAGTACAAGCCTTTTAATTCCGGATAATCCTTTGACTCTGAGTATTTAGAGTTAGACCAAAACCAACCCGCAGAATCACTCGCAAAAAACATCGACTTTGATAAAAGGGAAGAAAAATCATTTTGTTTGTCAATAAGAATTGAATATATTTGCGATTGTGTCAAATCAGTCCTTGTCGCATTATTCTGCGTCTTTTGCAAAATAGATAATAAATGATTTTCTAAAGTAAGATCATTATACGATTTGCGATTTCTATAACGGGGATAATTGTAAGAAATATAGGTAAAATAATCTTGATAGGTACAAAACCATGTTAATTGCATAAAGCCACGCCCTTTGTAACGTGGTCCATCTCCTATTTCTATATTTCCATTTTCTTCTGCACCTGGATGACGACCAGGATTGTAGTAACTCCCATCTGCAAATTCATTTACTGTTGTAAACATCGCTGTTTCCAAAGCGATTTGTGCTAAAAAAATGAATGCGTTGATATATAGACTTTATTCCAAAATGAGCAAACGTCTCATTTAAGGCATCTGTAAATGAATTTAAGTTTTGCTCTGTTCGTGCTAGTTCACATTTTGAATTCCCAAATAGCATATTAAGGGTAACATTTTGCGTTTTCAGCAAGGGTTTTATTAAATACGACACATCTCCTTCCGTAAGCGTTCGGTTTGCTATACATTGATATTTACCATATTCTAATATCGTACTTTCCTTGCAGGCGGGTATAAGATTTGTTTTATCAATCTTCCAATTTTCTTGCCTTGCAGGCCAGTTAAAGTTTTTATCTGCTGTAAAATTATCTAAACTCTGTCCCTCTATTCTGTTAGAGTTCAGGGGTACTTTTAAAAAATATGGCGCAATAATACTTTTTCTAAAATCAAATAAATAGACAACGCTAAGATCTTTTGCTATATCATTGCCTGTATCATTAATAATTTTAAAGACATCGACTTCATTTGAAGATATATATGTGCGAATAGTATAATTGATACCTGTAATTCGACCAGCAGCACCAACATAAATAATAACTCCACCGCCATAGGCAATACAACTATTTTGCCCTGCCAATCCAGAATTAAGGCGTAACCTCAAATTTACCTCCCAGTATTGAGGTTTATTATTTTCCGTTATCTCACGAGTATAATCGTGTTGTAAGCCAGGCGGAAATAGATACGGTATTGATGCGTTAGGAAGGAACACTCTTTGTGCAATATTACCCCAAGTTTTATTAATGGTCGTAATAAAATTTAGTGCAGATTTCGTTGCATCTTCTTTCGTCGGTAGTGAAGCACCACTAGATAGACGTAAACCAACATTTCTGAAGCCTTGTATAAAGCCCCAGTCTGTAATTTCTATTTCTTTAAATTGAATATTTGAATTTTGAGATACTGCTGATTTGATTGCATTTTTAACATTGTCTGTCAAAAACTGCATATCAAATAGTCTATAATATTTTATTTTTCCCATTTTTTCGTTTTTTAATTTGACATCTTATTTTTTGATTTCTTAGAATAGTTTGGAACTGCTCAAAAATACCCGTAAAGATATAAATAAAAAAAGGTTTACCCAACTTTTACAGCTCGATAAACCTTTTTTTGTATTATAAATAAATATATATTTTTAAAATAACTTAGCGCACATGCCCTACGCGCATCATATTAGTACGCAATTTAGCTTTTATCGGCATCGCGCCTGTATTGACTACCACGTCGCCTTCCTTAACGACATGAAA
>JAYWGJ010000266.1:0-22336 GCA_043778315.1 Saprospiraceae bacterium
GCTGAAACTCGAGCAATCTATCACGTCACAACATTTGCGCATCTTGCGCCTCACGGGTTTAGTTACTACGGAGCGCGACGGCAAAATGATCTATTACACCATAGATTACGACCGCATGGCGCAAGTAGTGAAAGCCCTTAATGGTTTCTTGGATTCCAATAATAAGCTCGACGAAGTGTAGTTTTCGTTTTTAATATCGGTTCCGAACCGCTTTATTTCTGCCTTCCAAAATGGGTAGAAATAAGGCGGTTTTTGTTTTAGTGGCATAAAAACCTACGCGCTCCAACGCTTTTTGGAGTCGCGGCGCAGCTCGCTCAATAGCTGCCACGCATAGTACAAGCTCACGAACAGAAACACAATCGCGAATAGCTGCAATCCGGGTACGACTTGCTGAAACAAGAAAAAATCATATAAGCCGTGCAGCAGCCACGCGGCGGTCAGCCCTACGCCGATGCGGTCGGTATCGTCCCGTTCAAATTTGGCTTTACCGATATGATAGCCCATCACTATCCCGAACGCGGCGTGCGCAGGCACGGCGGTAAACATACGCACCACGAGCGTAAACGTGTCGGTCGTTAAGCCGTAAACGATGTTTTCGAACGCCGCAAAACCCATGCTCACCATCACACTATACACGATGCCGTCGAGCGGCTCGTCGAAGGCAGGGTGTTCGTAGGCATAAAAGCGTAAAAACAAAAACTTGCATACTTCTTCGCTCAAAGCGACAATAATAAAGGCAAAAATAGCGGTTTTCCACAAATTATCGGGAATATCGAGGTTTAAGGTTGCGCCCATGCGCTCCAATAAATACGCGGGTACACACGCCGCAACACCCAACAAAAATGACCGAAACAACACCTCGAAAGGCTCAGGATTGTGTCGGTCTAATAAAAAGATGAACCAACAAATAGCTAAGGGCGGCAGCACCGCAATGGCAAGCAAAAGGTAGTTCATGGGTATTCTTAAAATAAAAATATTTATAACAAACGTGACTTGGTATTTTAATCAAAAAATAAATTTTATTTATAAATCAATCGTCATTAGTAAAGCAAAAGCTCTATCGATTTCATTATTATGTAAATAACTTTTAGCTAATAAGTAGATTGCTTCTACATTGTTTTTTATTGCTTTAACGTCGTCAGAAGCTGCCGCAACCGCTATTTCGGCTTCGGTAGGCAGCGCGGGTTTACCTGCCATTTTAGCTAAGTCGTTGCCTGTAAGAACGCTGCTATTGCGAATGTGTGCGGGCAAACCGTCAAAGCCGATGCCGAGCGGTTCTACGGGTTGCGCTATATTGACCAAGGCGTTTCCGCTTGCGCGAACGTAGGCGATACGCCCCATTCTGCCCATCAAGTCTATTTTATTTTGGTCAATTTTGCCGCGTTCGTCGAGTACGCGCTCCTGCACATGAAAACGGACAACTTCGCAAACTACCAAATTTCCTGCGCCGCCATGTTCGCCCAACGAAATAATATCGCGTACTTTGCACTCCATTTGTACTGCCGCTTCGGCTACACGCGGCGCACGAACTACGTCCGACGTGAGCGGCGTAAGCCCCGATTTCGTAAATTCGTTCACATCGGACGGGTACTCGCAGCTCGCTACCGCTACCTGATGCACAATGTCGTGACTCACCATATTAATCACACATTCCCGCGTAGCGGTCACGTTATGCAGCGTATCTTTGGTGGTGTTATTGCGCACACGGCGGTTCGACGAAAACACCACAATAGGCGGATTAGAGCTAAACGCATTAAAAAAACTATACGGCGCGAGGTTCGCGTTGCCGTCTTCATCTACCGTACTTACTAACGCTATTGGGCGCGGCGCAACCGCCGTCACCAAATATTGGTGCATCTCCGAAGTAGGCAACTCTGATGGAATAATTGTCTTTATTTGTGACATATTTTTAATCAATAAAATTATTATAAAATTAGAACCTAAAAAAGCTAATTTTGGTGTCTATTTCAATCAATCCAAACGCGCCAAAATGCTTTTGCTATTTACACAAAGGTAGTTATTTTTTTAAGGAATGAGGAGAAAATAAGGTACTGTAAATTGTTGCGCTGAATTTCGGGTCAAAACAAGGCAGATTTAAGGCGCGATGCCTAGCATCGGAACGAAAATCTAACGCAGTTTTGGCATGAACAAAAATAAAGGTAGCAAGACTACCATTATTTGCAGTGAACGGGCGTAGCCCAGGCAAGTAAAAATTTAGTAACTTATTTTGGAAGCCTTCCAGCCAACCTATTCAACTGATAAATGCAATTTTTTATTTACAGCAAAATGATTAGATTATGTATTGTTTTGACTAATTTTGTAGCATCATATTCAATCGCAAATCTGCACATAAATCTCCTCCCTATGAAAAAAACAACGCTCGCGCTCCTATTATTTTTAGTACAATGTCTGCATCTCACCGCACAAGACAACAGCGACCTACGGCTCGGCGGCTGGGCGATACACACCTCCTTGCAAAGCGCGTTTGCGGTAGCCGTAACTACCAATATCGTCTATTACGCCACCGAAAACGCCCTTATCGCGTACCATAAAGCGGACGGCGAAACCGACGTTTATACCAAAGTAAACGGGCTGTCGAGTACGCATTTGCGCAAGCTAATATATAACGAAGCCACCAAATCGCTCCTTATTATATATGACGACAGCAATATGGACGTGCTGCGCGCCGACGGCAGTATCGTTAATATTTCGGATATCAAACGCGCCACCGTGGCGGGCAACAAAACGGTCAATAACGGTTTTAGTTATGATACAGCCGTCTTTTTGGCTTGCGATTTTGGCTTGATGCAAGTCAATATGGAGCGCATGGAGGTTGCGTCTTCTACTTTCACGCCGAATATGCAGACGGAGGACTTCACGGTGTTGCACGACACGCTGTTTTTGGCAACCACCAAAGGCATTTATTACACCACACCCGACAAAAATATTTTGGACTTTGCGCAAGCATGGCAGCTAATACCTTATGTGGGATTGCCCGCGAAGGTCGCGTCGGCGCAAATCACCAATTTCAAAAACACCCTCGTCGCCGACGTGAACGACACCATATATATAAGGAGTGGCGCGGGTTGGAAAAAGCTGTTTTACCAACCAAATACTACTGCCGTCACTTCGCTACACGCGAACGATAAGTATTTCGTCGCTTGTTTTGATAGAAATAGCGGCGGAAATATATTGACGCAAGTGTATGAAAGTGGCTATACTTTTTCTCCTTCCATTCCAAATCTGATTTATAATATCGGGCAGGCGATGCCTGATAAAGATGATAATATCTGGATAGCCGATAAAAACGTGGGTACAAGCCGATACAACTCTGCCTTATATCAAGGCGAAAATATACGATTGAATAGTATTGTCGATAAAAAAACGCGCAAAGTAGCGATTCATAAAGATACTAAGGACGTATGGGTGGCGGCAGGTAGTGTGAGCGATTACATGACCTATGGCAATAATAAATCCGGTGCATATCGCTATAAAGATGGTCGCTGGGCGCAGTACCAAAAAGATATTATTGCCAATATGCCGCAAATGGCGAATATTATCAATGTCGCAATTCGTCCGTCCGACGGACACGTTTTTGTGGGCAGTTGTGCGTCCGAAACTCGTGCACCATTGATAGAATTTGATGCCGACGGAGTGGTCGTAAAAGTACATACTATCACTAACTCGAGCCTGCAAGCTGCGATTGGCGACACTGAAAGTTGCCGCGTGAGCAGTTTATTTTTTGATAAAAACGATAACCTTTGGGTGACCAATTACCTTGCGCCGCGACCGCTTTCGGTACTCAAACCCGACGGCACCTGGAAGAGTTTTTCGCTGCCGCGAAATGAAGTATTTGACCTAACGATTGACGATAATAATACCAAATTCATAGCGAGTACGGGCGGTATCGTTGCCTTCAACGAAGGCAAAATGGACGACAACACCGACGACAAAACAACGCTTTTAGATAATAGTAATTCGCAGTTACCTGCTAATAAAGTGAACACAATTGCCATTAATCTTGACGGTGACGTATGGGCAGGTACGGACGTAGGCGTGGCGGTTTTTCAGTGCGCAGGCTCGGTTTTTAGTACCCAAAGCCCTTGCAAAGGCACTAAACCTATCATCGTGGTAGATGGTTTTGGTGAGTTTTTATTGAAAAACGAAATTATAAAAAGTATCAGCATCGACGGCGCAAACCGTATTTGGTTTGGCACAACACGCGGCATTTATGTGCAGTCGCCCGACGGACGCAGCACCATACAGAAATTCACGGCAGAAACTTCGCCGCTCCTCAGCAACGAAATAGAGGGCGTTACCTTCAATCCCGAAACGGGCGAGGCTTGGATTACTACGCCCGAAGGCATCAATGTTTATCGCACAAACGCGACAAATGCGCCCGAAACCATCAGCCCAAGCAACGTTTTTGCGTTCCCGAACCCCGTGCGACCCGACTACACGGGCGATATTGCGGTGAGCGGACTGAGCCGCGACGCGACGGTCAAAATCACGGACGTAGCAGGAAACCTGCTCTACGAAACAACCGCGCTCGGCGGACAAGCCGTCTGGAACGGCAACGACTACAACGGCAGACGCGCCGCCTCGGGCGTTTACTTGGTGTACAGCAGCCAAAAAGATGGCACAAAAGCCGTTGTTGCCAAAATATTGATAGTCAAATAAACTAAAATATTAGAATTAAGTAATATTTAACAATAAATAGATTCACATTAACAATTCAATAGGTGTTTTTATGGTTTACAGTGGCGTATTTTTGCAGTGTCAATTGATTGTCAAAATTACCATAAATATATCTAAAAAATCTTTTAAAAAAATTGTATGATGCGCTTTGCAGCAATAGTAGCAATAGTTGTGGGCTTCGCCCAACTCGGTACAGCACAGATATTTGATGCGACCAAAATAGTGAAATGGACAAGCGAAGTGAAAGCCGTTTCGGGCACAGAATATGACCTCGTATTCACCGCCAATATCGACAAAGGCTGGCACTTATACTCGCAAACCGTAGGCAAAGGCGGACCCGTACCCACCTCTATTTCTCTAAAATCGGGCGCAAAAGCATCGGGTAAGGCGAAAGAAGAGTCGGCGTTCAAAAAAGAAGCCTTAGACCCTAATTTCAATATGAAAGTGACACAGTTCGAAAACAAAGTTAGCTTTACGCAACGCGTGAAAGGCACGGCTGGCGCAGACGCAAAAGGCGAAATAGAGTTTATGATTTGCAACCACGAACGCTGCTTGCCACCAGCGCAGTTTCCATTTAGCATCAAGCTGAAAGGCGCGGATAAGCCAAAAAAAAAATAAAAAAGCAGGTAAAAAAGTAAGTAAAAAATAGTTGCGTTTCGCCAATTGGTGCGCACAAAAAAATAGGCAATATTTATTGCCACTCAAAAAACTTTGAAGGTTCTTATACCCTTCAAAGTTTTTTTGCGTATCTTAGCACCTGTATTCGAAACCCGCAAAAAAAGAATGTTCGATTTTATAAAAAAAGTACTTTTCGGTCAAAAAAACGACCCAAAAACAACTAATACAAACACCTCAGTAACCACAGCGACCGAACCCGAAATGGTATATTTAATAGTAGGCTTGGGCAATATCGGCAACGAATACGCCCTCACGCGCCATAATGTAGGCTTTTTGGCAGTGGACAGGTTGGCTGCCGAGCGCGAACTGCCGTTCGTCACCGACCGCTTAGGCGATGTATGCGAGTTTCGCCTAAAAAACAAAACCGTTATCCTACTCAAACCCTCTACCTATATGAATTTGAGCGGTAAAGCCGTGAAATATTGGGTAGAAAAACGGCGCGTTCCGCTCGAAAACGTCTTGATTATAGTTGATGAACTGAGTCTGCCGTTCAGCAAGTTGCGCATTAGAGGCAACGGCTCGGCGGGCGGTCACAACGGATTGAAAAGCCTCGAGGAAGTACTCGGCACGCAAAATTATGCGCGGCTGCGGTTTGGCGTAAGCAACGAGTTTAGCAAAGGCAATCAGATAGATTATGTACTCGGCAAATGGTCGGACGAAGAGATGCAGGCTTTGCCCGTCGCGCTCGATGCGGTTGGCGCAGCCATCAAAAGTTTTGTCCTCACGGGACTAAGTATCACCATGAATTTATTTAATAAAAAATAAAAAAATTGGCAAAATTTACCAAAATAAAGCTGCAAAAGCTCCTCGCTAACATGGAGCGCGAGGAACTCATAGCAGAGATTTGCGGGCTTTATGACCGTGTGCCGCAGGTACGCGAATACTTCGCGATGGAAGACGGCGGCGGCGCGGCGGTATTGGCTACCTATAAAAAAAGTTTAGAGAAAAAATTTAAGTTTGGCACAAAAATGCGCGCACCAAAACCAATAGATGTGCGCACCGTTATCAATGCTTATAAAGCCCTAAATCCGCCGCCGCACGAACTCGCCGACCTGCTGCTCTGCCGAGTAGAATGGAGTATTAGGTCGGTTATAGACCTGCAAGAATCCTACGGCAAAGGCTTAAATACGAGTTTTTACAACTCGCTTGATACCGCGATTGTAGAAATATTCAAATTCGTAACTTCCGAAAAATTGGAGACTTACTTTGAGCAACGTTGTATTGCGGTTTGCGTAGATGCGCAAAAATGTTGGTATCTCACCGAGTATTTCAGCGAATATTTTAGTACCTATAATGAGTATTTTAGCAATAAATTCACGGTCAAAAGAAATGGTCACAAACTCATTATAGGAATGCCTAATATCTAATACATTGTATAAATAAATATATGATTAATAATACTACAAAAAATATTTTAGTTGCCATTATACTACTAAATAATGTGGTCGCTTACGCGCAAAACCGCCCTGCGCCGAGCGGCGAAGCCGTCAAAAAAACGATTTACTACAACGCCACTATTCATATTGGCGACGGAAAAGTAATAAAAAACGGTGCGATTGGTTTTGATGCGCAAGGCAAAATTGATTTTGTCGGCGACGGCAACACCGCTTTCGCAAGCGATGTAAGGGCTATAAATGTGAGTGGAAAGCACATTTATCCTGGTTTTATCGCATCAAATACGCTGCTCGGGCTGCGCGACATCGACGCGGTACGCGCTACCAATGACTATATGGAGGTGGGCGCGTACAACCCGAACGCCCGCGCACTCGTGGCGTACAACACCGACAGTCGCATCACACCTACCGTCCGCTCGCGCGGCGTTTTGCTGGCGCAAAGTACACCTGTGGGCGGCGTGATTTCGGGCAAATCGTCCGTTTTCGCGCTCGACGGCTGGAACTGGGACGACGCGGTGCTGCGCGCCGACGACGGCGTTCACCTCAACTGGCCCAACCTATATCAGTCGTCGGGCTGGTGGGCAGAGCCGGGTCCGACGAGCCGCAACAAAACCTACGACGAAAATGTAGCCGCTATTAAGCAGTTTTTTAGTGCTGCGAAAGCGTATTGCGCGCAAGCGAAACCAACTCGAAACGCCCGCTACGCGGCGATGCGTGAGGTTTTGGAAACCAAACAAACCTTGTACGTTCATGTGTCGGACGCGAAAGCGATGCTCGATATTATCAATATGAACAAAGATTACGGCTGCCGTTTGGTTTTTGTGGGTGCGGAAGATGCGTGGCGTATCGCCGATGTACTGTTCGAAAACAATATTTCGGTGATACTCCCCGAGACGAACCGCTTGCCCGAACGCGCCGACGACGACATCGACCTGCCGTACAAAATACCTGTGCTTTTGGCGCAAAAAGGCATCACTTTCACGTTCAGTATAGACGGCGGCTGGGAACAGCGCGACTTCATATTTCAGGCGGGACAAGCCATCGGTTTTGGGCTGCCCTACGAGCGCGCCGTGCAAGCCTGCACCTTAGACGCAGCCAAAATATTGGGCATCGAGGCGCAAGTGGGCAGCTTAGTTGTAGGCAAAGACGCGACGCTGATTGTCACCGAAGGTGATATTTTTGAGCCGCGCACCTCGGGCGTTTCGGCGGCTTATATCAAAGGAAAAACGGTTGATTTGAACAATCATCAAGTAGAATTGTATAAAAGGTACGAAAAACGGTACGCGAAGTAGTGTTTTCGTATAAGTAAAAAAATCATCCTCTTATTATAAATTCAACAAAATTCTTATCACAAAAAAATAAAAAATGAAATTAACGACCACTATTTTAGCCGTTGCGGTACTCCTCGCAGGCGGCAATGCAGCACAAGCGCAGCATAAAAAACAACGGCTCGAGCAGTCGCAACCCGCGCCCTCGGCTACCACTTTAACCAGCCAAAAACCAAACAGAACTATGAGTATGAACGGAAACACCAGCCTCGCGGAGGCGTTGAAACCCAAATTCGTGACCGTCCCGAACGACCCTATCGGCGTGCAGGTAGCGACGCTGCCGAACGGACTAAAAATTTACCTGAGCGTAAATAAGGACGCGCCGCGTATCCAAACTTTTATAGCGACCCGCGCAGGCTCGAAAAACGACCCGACCGACGCTACGGGTTTGGCGCACTATTTGGAACACATGCTTTTTAAAGGCACGTCCAAAATAGGTACGCTCGACTGGGAGAAAGAGCGCGCATTATTACAAAAAATAAGCGACTTGTACGAAAAACGGCGCGGCGTGAAAGACGATGCGGAGCGCGTAAAAATCTACGCCGAAATAGACGCGACTTCGCAAGAAGCAGCCAAATTTGTGGTCGCAAACGAGTATGATAAAATGATGTCGTCGCTCGGCGCGCAAGGCACAAATGCCTTCACGTCGCTCGAGCGCACTTGCTATGTGAACGATATTCCGAGCAACGAACTCGAAAAATGGATGGTGATAGAGAGCGAGCGCATGCACGAACTCACGCTCCGCTTGTTTCATACCGAACTCGAGGCGGTGTACGAAGAGTTCAATATCGGGCAAGATAACGACGGACGCAAGGTGTATAAAACGATGATGGAAAGCCTTTTTCCGACGCATACTTACGGTACGCAGACGACTATCGGGACGAGCGAACACCTCAAAAACCCGTCGATGGTGAAAATACATCAGTTTTTTGATAAATATTATGTGCCTAATAATATGGCGGTGATACTTTCGGGCGACCTCGACCCCGAAAAAGCCTACGCCTTAGCCCTCAAATATTTTGGCAAATGGGAGCGTAAATCGGTGTCGAATTGGGAGATTGTGCCGCAGGCGACTATCGCCGCGCCTATCACGAAAGAGGTGACGGGCAACGAAAAAGCGTCGCTACAAATCGGCTACCGCTTCGACGGCGTAGCCGTAAACCTAAAACAAGCCTTGATGCTCGACCTCGTCGGCGCGATACTCAATAACGGCGAAGCGGGTTTGATTGACCTCAATTTATTGCAAAAACAAAAAGTACTGAAAGCGAACGCGGGTTCGTGGGGACTGCACGACTACTCTATTTTTATGCTCAACGGAACGCCGCGCGAAGGGCAGACTTTGGAGGAGGTACGCGACTTATTGCTCGGGCAAATTGCGGAGCTACAAAAAGGAAGTTTTGATACTTGGCTGATTGATGCGGCTATCAAAAACGCGAAATTGGAGCGCATAAAAGGCAACGAGCAAAATAGAAACCGCACGTCGGCGATGCTCGATGCGTTCATTTTGGAGCAAGACTGGGCTGCAAATGTCAATTATTTTGACGATATGTCTAAAATAACAAAAGCGGAAGTAGTGGCTTTCGCCAACAAATATTTCGCGCAAAACTACGTCTGCGTGTTCAAACGACAAGGCGAAGACAAGAGCGTAGCGAAGGTAGAAAAGCCAAAAATCACGACTATTCCGTTGAACCGCAAGGACGAATCGGCGTTTCAGCAAGCGTTTAAGGCGATGTCGGCGAACCGCATCGAGCCTAAGTTTTTGGATTTCAAAACCGATATTCAAAGCAGTAAATTGCCGTCTGGTGTGACGTTTGATTACATCAAAAACGAGTCAAATCAGACTTTTGAGTTGTATTATACCTTCGATATGGGCAAAAACAACGATAAGCAATTGCCCATGGCTATCAAATTGTTGCCGTATTTAGGTACAGAAAAATACACGGCGGAGCAGCTCAAACAAGAGTTTTTCAAACTCGGCGTAACTTTCGACGTGTTCTCGAACGACGAGCGCACTTATGTAACCTTAAACGGTTTGGAGGAGTCGTTGCCCGAAGGGATAAAATTATTTGAATATGTATTGAGTAACGTCAAATCTGACCAAAAAGCGTTGGACGGTTTGGTTGCCGATATTATGAAACAACGCTACGATGCGTTGAGCGACAAGCGCGGTATTTTGCGTAGCGCAATGGTGGGCTATGCCAAATACGGTACAAAATCACCGTTTACGGACATCATTCCCGAGGCGGATTTGAAGGCATTGAAAGTAGAAGATTTGACGAATAATATCAAAACTTTGTGCGCGTTTCCGCATAATGTATTTTATTTTGGTAGCCGAACGATGGCGGACGCGCAAGCGATAGTAGGCGCGGCGCATACCGCAAAACCAACCAAAACGTTACCCGCAGAAACGGTTTATCCTGAGTTGGAGATTACCAAAAATAAGGTTTATTTTGTGAATTTTCCGATGGTACAATCTGAAATAATGATGTTGTCGAAAGGCACAAAATTTGATTTGCAACAAAAAATAATGGCAGATTGGTACAACGATTACTTCGGTTTTGGCTTGTCATCTATCATGTTTCAGGAGATTCGCGAAGCGAAAGCCTTAGCGTATTCTACGTTCGCGGCTTACGGCACGCCGTCCGCCGCCGACCGTTCGCACTATTTGCAAGCCTACGTTGGCACGCAAGCCGACAAGCTGAAAGACGCGGTGACTTCGGTGAAAGCGATTGTGGAAGAAATGCCCGTTGCGGCAGCGCAAATAGAAAACGCACGACAGGCGATAATCAAAAAAATAGAGAGCGAACGCATCATCAAATCGAGCATTTATTGGACGTATTTAGCCAATAAAAAATTAGGTTTGGACAGCGACGTGCGCAATAACGCTTACGCGAAAATGCAATCCGTCACGCAAGACGACCTTATCAAATTTCAGCAAAAAAACGTGAAAGGGCGCAACTATTCGTACTTGGTTTTGGGCGACAAAAGCAAAGTGGATATGGAGTTTTTGAAAACGTTGGGCGAAGTAGAAGAGTTGTCGCTCAAAGACATTTTTGGTTATTCCAAACCGTAGTTTTTTGATTTCTACGACGTTACCGATACCTTATAAATAAGGTGTCGGTAACGTCAATTATTTTTTATTCCTCTAAAAAAAACAACCATTTTTTATCGTTTCAAAACCAATATTATGCGTTTAAATTTACGAACCACTTTATTTTTAGCTTATTATGCATCAGTGTTTAGCTTGTCGAGTTGCAATAATGACACAACGGGCGGCAAGCTAGATGCAGTTATCACGCACGAACTCTCCGACCCCGAGCAACTCACGCCCTTCAACGCACGGGACAATAATGCCTCGAACATTTTTAACAATACGTTTCAAACGCTGCTTTCTATCGACTACAAAACGTATGCGATAGTGCCGATATTGGCGACAAGCCGACCCGTAGTCAAGCAGTTGCCGAACGGCAAAATGACGCTCGAATGCGAGATACGCCCCGAAGCAAAATGGGACAACGGCACTCCGATTACAGGCGAAGACGTAGCGTTTTCGCTCAAAGTGATTCGCTGTCCGCAAACGAATAATAAAGCCTACAAGCCTTATTTTGAAAGCATCGAGGACATTATTATAGATCCAAAAAATCCTAAAAAATTCACCTTAATAGAAAAGGAGTTTTACGTCTTGGCAGAGTCTGCGCTCTACGATTTGTGGATAATACCGAGCTATATTTATGACGAAAAAAATATTTTAAAACCCTACACCTTAGCAAATATGGTGAAAGTAGGCGCGGCGTTGGAAGCCGACCCGCAAATGTTGGCGTTCGCAACCGAGTACAACAGCAGCAAATTTCAGCGCGAAAAAGTGGTCGGTTCGGGTGCATATCAGTTCACAAAATGGGACAAAAATCAGCGCATCACGCTGACGCGCAAACAAAACTGGTGGGCAGAGGCGGTCGCGAAAGATAAAAGTATGTACTTTCAAGCCTATCCTAAAAACATTATTTACGAAACTATCAACGACCTCACTACCGCAATTGTTGCCCTGAAAAGCAAGCGGTTGGACTGTATGGCGATGATAGACCCGAAGGATTTCACGCAAGAATTGGCGAAATCGGTCGATTTCAACAACGATTTTTATATGTTTACACCAATGCTGCCGATGTATTCGTTTATGGGTATGAATACGCGTAGCCCTAAGTTTTCGGACATTCGGGTGCGCAAAGCCTTAGCGCATTTGATGGACGTGGATCAGTACATACAAACCGTCACCTACGGATTAGGCAACCGAGCTACGTCGTTTATATACCCTGGTTTGGACAAATTCAAAAATACCGACCTCGTGCCTTACGAGTTTAATGTAAACGAAGCGAAACGCCTACTCACCGACGCGGGCTGGGCGGATACGAATAATAACGGGACGATAGATAAGGTTTTGGACGGCAAACCGACCGAATTTGCGATGGATATTAATTACAATACAGGCAATAAAAAACGCGAAAAGGCGTGTCTGATTTTTCAGGACGCGTGCCAAAAAGCGGGTATAAAAGTAAACGTCGTTGCCGTAGATTGGTCTATATTGTCCAAAAATCTCCAATCACATAAGTTCGATATGTTCATCAGCGCGCTCGGCGTGTCGTCGCCCGTAGAAGGCGACCCGTATCAGCTTTGGGCAACGAGCGAGTACAACGGCGGCTCTAATTATTGCGGCTTCGGCGACGCTGCGTCCGACGCGGTTATCAATAAAATCAGACACGAGCCGAGCCTCGACAGGCGCATAGAACTCACCAAACAGCTCCAGTTTATGATAAACGAGGCTTGTCCGTGCATCTTTTTGTCTAACACCAAAAACGCGATTGCGGTAAGCAAAAAATACAAAAACGTATATGAATCGAACTGCGCGCCCGGCTTCTTTATGGCTGGTTTTGCGGGTCCGAATGCTAAATTAGTGCAATAGAATATAAATAAAAACGTCTAAAAAATCATAAAAAAACGCTTTGTTTCGCTATTTGCTACAACGGTTGCTGCTGCTTATTTTTACGCTATTTGCCGTTTCGGTGGTGGTGTACGGCATCAGTTTGTACGCCCCTGGCGACCCCGTAGAGCAACTTTTGCAGCCGCAAGTAGGCGGCGAAACGGGCAATAATTACGCGAGCAGAGCGGCGCGTGAAGTAAATTATATGGCTTTACGGCACGAACTGCACTTCGATTTACCCAATTTTTATATTGCGATAAGCAACGCAGCCCGACCTGATACGCTCTACAAAATACCGCGTCCGACTGAGCGCGAAAACCTCGAGCGACTGATTGACGCTCACGGCAACTGGCAAGCGATACAGATTTATTACGCTACTATAAAATTGTTGCAAAAAGCCGTCGAGCAGCTACCGACACAGTTATCTGCAACCGACACCGCGAGCGCGGCGCGCAGCATCGCACTAAAAAATAATACCAATGATTTATTATTAAATTATGATAATAATACCATACAAAAAACGCTCGCAAACCTCAATCGCATAGCGGAAAAAGATACGAGTTTAATATCTACAATTCATTCGTTATCAACTGCTTACACGAACGTATTGGCGCAAGCTACGCCCTACAAGACCGCTATACCGCGCCTGATTTGGTATGGCAGCCAAAACCGCTATCACTTATGGTTGATGGGCGTTTTGCGCGGCGATTTTGGCGAGTCGTACCAAGACCGACACCCGATAAGCGACACGATTAGCGAGCGGATAGCGTGGACGCTGCTCATTTCGGGCATCTCGATACTCCTAACCTACCTCATTTCCATTCCGTTAGGGATATTTTCGGCGACAAAACGCGGCACGCGCACCGATAACTGGCTCACTACGCTCCTGTTTGCGCTGCATTCGCTGCCGAGTTTTTGGGTAGCAACGCTCCTCGTCATCTTCCTTTGTCAGCCCGACTACCTCAACTGGTTTCCGCCCTATGGCTTAGGCAACAAAACGATAGCCGCCGACGGCTTTTGGCAAACCGCAGCGCAATGCGCGCAACACCTGATTTTGCCCGTTTTTGTAGTAACTTATACACAAATCGCGTTTTTATCGCGGCAAATGCGCGGCGGATTGCTACAAACCCTAAGCGCAGATTATATCCGTACCGCTCACGCTAAGGGACTTTCGCCGAATACGGTGGTGCAAAAACACGCTTTTCGCAATGCGATATTGCCCATAATTACGCTTTTCGCTAATATATTTCCGAGTCTGATAGCGGGTTCGTTCGTCGCGGAGTCCGTATTCACGCTACCTGGCATGGGTCGGCTCGCCTACGAAGCGATACAGACGCACGATTACCCGACCGTTTTTGCGGTCGTGCTGCTCGCCGCATTCATGACTATCATCGGTTATATCATCGCCGACCTGCTGTACGTCGCCGCCGACCCGCGTATTCGATTGCGGTAGAAGCGGTAAAAAATAAATTTAGAAATATTTTTTTATTTTGTAAAATGGCGTAGCTTTGTGCGGTACGGCGATGGTGTGCGCCGCTGCGTTAGGCGTAAATGTAGTGAAACTTCACAATAGTCAAAATAGTCAAAATAATCACAGATAATGAATAAAATTAAACGATTAGAAAAATATCTCTTTGAATTTTTCTCAACTCGCTTTGAGGAATTAGAGTTTTTTTATGAAACAACATATAGAGACAGGCAAGACGGCATCTGCCGACTTAAAGACGGTGATAAGTTAATGGACTTTTTGAGGAGTATTTACGATATTATTAGTGAGAATTATAATTTTCAAAATCTAATTCCACAAAAGTTTGCAACACCAGAAGCACTTCTATCATCACTTGACTCGTTCAAAAAATACTTAAATGAAAACCAAAAATGTTTAGATTTAAATATCAACCAAGAGAATACGAACTATATTGTTAATCATATACAGATAATTAAGAACGAATTAATCCAGGCAATTGACTACACAAAAATTATTTATGACTTCGAAGATACTAGAATTCCATATCAAGAATTGAGATACAAACTGATAACTAACGACATCGTCGGCTTTGTAGAAACTTTAAAATCAATTTTGGCTTCAGTTTCGTATGCAATAAGTCATCTGCAAGAAGGTTTTTTTCACTCAAATGTTCATTTAATATTAAAGTTACTCGGTTTTGACATATTATCGGAAGAACCAACAAATAACGGAAGAATAGACGCTGTAATCAGATTTTCTGACAAATTGTACATCCTTGAATTTAAATTTAACGACAACAAAGATTCAAGTAATGAGGCACTCTGCCAAATTAGAAATAAAGATTATGCACTTAAATTTACCGTTGAGGAAAAAGAAATTTATGGTATTGGTATAAGTTTTAGTAAAGAGACAAAAAATATTAACGGTTTTAAGACCGAAAAATTAAATTAAAAATGAACAATAATTCAAGAAAATTACATGCCGCTAACACGGGTTTGCAGCAAGTGGGGCTAACGTAAGTAAGTGAACATCAGTAAATTTATTGTACTTTTATTTCTGCGTAGCCAAACAAAAAAGCCTCAACCCCGTAAAGTCTAAATTTGTTACTTAGTGATTTTTATTTTCAAATTTATAGCATGAAACTAAAACTATATTTTGATACCTCAGTAGTATGTATCTGAAAAAGTTGTTGGTAAAACAAGTTTTGATGACTGTATTCACATTGCGACTGCAACAATTTACAAAACAGACATTTTAGTAAGTTGGAATTTTAAGCACATCGTAAATGTTTACAGAATACGTGGTTATAACTCAATTAATATACGTTCCAATTATCACTCGTTAGAAATACGTTCACCAAAAGAAATTATAGAATATGAAGACTGAAACTAAAAAACAAGTGCCAGAAAAAGAGTTTGACACCGTTAAAACTTTTAGAGCTATCAAAGATGAAATATCATTGGAGATGGCAAATATGAACTTTGAGCAGATCAAAGCATATTTGAAGACAAATAGTGCCAAACTCTACACGAAATAGCACAGCACACAACATCTGAGTTCTGTGCAAGGGAGCGCACGGAAATACAAGCGACTTTTAGTTCTTTGCCGTACTTCGTCCTGTTAGTTGCGATGGCAACTTATAGTCCCTTGTTTTCTGCTCCATTCGTATTAAAAATTGCAAAAATCAAACAAAACCTATCAAGACTTGCAGCGCGTTATGGTGCTGCAAGTTTTTTTATGTTTGAAATAAATCCAAAAATATTTTTTTATTTTATAAAACGGCGTAACTTTGTAAGTGACAACGACGGTGTGCGTATGTGAAAAAGTTAGCCAAAGAGTTGAGCCAAAATATTAAGACAATGCAACAAAAAATTGAGGCTTGGTTACGCCAAAATAAATATCATAGCAATATAAATTTGTCCTTCAAAAATGCCGTAATTGGCTATAAATCAATTGGATATACCGTATCATTTTTGTTTTTTTTATTAACAACTTTTTCAATTATATGGAGCAGCTGCATGAGCAAATTTGTGATGAACGACAAACAGATAGCCGATTATTTTGCCACGTCTGCCCAAAAACCAACGTACCATACTTACGAAGTAAACGGCAGAAAAATGCACTACGCGGCTATCGGCAACGATACGTTGCCGATGGTGCTGTTTGTGCATGGGTCGCCAGGGGCTTGGTACGCGTTTATTTCGTTTTTGAGAGATAGTAATTTGTATGATAAAGCGCGTATCGTGGCGGTGGATAGACCTGGTTTCGGGAAATCGGACGACGGAAAAGTGGTCATCTCTGTTCAAGAACAAGCCGCGTTGATAAAGCCGATTTTGGAAACGAACAAATCAAAAAAAATGCCGCTCCTCGTCGGGCATTCTTACGGCGGACCGGTAATCGGTAGATTGGCAATGGATTACCCCAGTTTGGTAGGCGAACTGCTGATTGTGGCTGGCTCTATCGACCCCGATTTGGAAGATAATAAGTGGTACAGATACGTCGGGAAGTCTTTTTTGGTGCGCGCATTGCTGCCCAAAGCATTAGATGTGAGCAACCGGGAAATCATACCGCTACGCGAACAGCTACAATTGATGTTGCCGTTGTGGAAAAATATCAAAATACCTGTCACGGTTTTGCAAGGCGAACAAGACGACTTGGTGCCGCCGATGAATGCCGCTTTTGCCAAAAAAATGTTGGGCGATACCACTATTCTAAAAATTATTATGATACCGAATATGAACCATTTCATTCCGTGGCGCAGACCCGATTTGATAACCGATGCAATAAAAAGGTATTTGAATAAATGAGAAACACGTCCAAAATAAGTTACTTTATGCTCTTCATTCCTAAAACAATTTTACACCATTACCAAATTCAACACATAAATGCAATTTAGAAAATACAACTCCATAGAAAACTCGTATCAAGCGGACTTTATAAATTCCATTATTGAGCAAGGTTTTGGCGATATTGAATATGTGGTTCAGGAGAAAGTGCACGGCGCAAATCTGAGTTTCATCACCGATGGAAAAACAATTATTGCGGCGAAGCGAACAGAACTGATTTCGGATAGCGAGCAGTTTTTTAACTCCAAACTTGTTCAAGCAAAATATTCGGACAAAATTTTACACCTATTTCAAGAACTTAAGCAAGAGTTTGATGCGCAAACCATAACCGTTTTTGGAGAACTGTTTGGCGGCGGCTATCCGCACCCGAACGTCGCGAAAGAGGAAACGGCAAAATTGGTTCAGCGCGGCATTTATTACAGCCCAACCAACGACTTTTTTGCTTTTGATATTTTGATTGATAAGGAAACATTTTTGGACGTGGCTACTACGGCTCACCTTTTCGAGAAATTTGGATTTGTTTATGCCAAAACCTTACTCAAAGGCACTTTGAAGGATTGTTTGAACTTTCCAAATTCATTCAAGACGACCTTACCCAATGATTTCGGACTTCCCGAACTCGACGGGAATATTTGTGAAGGCGTTGTTGTGCGCCCTAGTCAGCCGTCTTATTTGCGAACGGGTTCGAGGGTTTTGATTAAAAATAAAAATGAAAAGTGGGCTGAAAACAATAATTACATCGATAAAATACTTTTGAGCCAACTGCTGCACGAAAGCGAAGAATTGAGCGAAGCCGCGGGTTTTTTGTGTGAAGAAATATATAAACTGATTACAAACAATCGTCTTGCTAATTTAATGAGCAAAATAGGTGACATAAATCCGAAAAAAGACTTAGGGAAAGTTTTGGGTTTATACAATAAAGACGCACTTACCGATTTTTTAAAAACCTATAAAGCACAGTATGATGCCTTAGAAAAACACGAAAGTAAAGCGGTCAATAAGTTTTTGAACAAACACGCAGGAGAATTGATAAGTGATTACTTTGAGCAATAAAAAAATATTGTGAGCCAATCGCATCTGCAATCAAAAAATAATACCGTTTGAGTAAACAGAAAAATCTTGCCACGAAATTATCACCTCGAAAAAACCAGCTAAATATATAAAATGGCACAAAATATGTAGGTTGTATATTATCAAGGTCACCTCTCAATGTCACCCCTTTTTAATAAAAAAATGTGAATAAAAAGCTAAGTATCATAATGCTGGCAATTTGTTTGGCTAACAGTAGCTACGCGCAGCCCGGCACCACCTACGGAGAGCGTTACACTCGGGCAGTAGAGGATAATAATCGGCTGCCTAACACGCCCTCGAGCAACTCAGGCTCGGCCACTACCCGCGTCCCTTTGATGCAAGAGCCGAAGGGTTTGACAGCGCAAGAGTTAGCCGAACTCAAAATTTACAGGGACAAAAAAGCGTCGGAGCTGAAAATAGCGACCGATATGGCTAACTTTCAGTCCAAATACGACAGTTTTTTCATTAATTGCGGCGTAGATGCCAAAGACGCGCCCATATTAGGCAAAAAATCGGTTTATAAAGACCGAGAGAATAGCTATCAGTTTGAGAGCTGTGTGCAGCAAGTATCTTACCTCACCTTTTTTAATACTAATATCAATACTTATACTTTTGAAAAGTTGAGTTCATTGATAGATAAATACACCGATTTGCCGCTCACGGCACTCCAAAGCTGCGATCAACTACAACAAAGATTTTCGGAAAAGAAAGCCGAAACTGATGTTATTCGCCTCAAAATACTACCCGCGTACTACAATAATAACAGAGATTTTGACAAAATAAAATTGCCGTATATAGATAAAAAAGCGGCGGCGACCTACGCCAAAGAGAAGCAAATCGACGATATGTACCGCTCTATTTATACCGCAAACCCAGATAAGGTAGAAAAATTATTATTAGATGAAAAGTCTAATAATTTTGAGCTTTACAGATTAGCCAACCTTTTTTACCTCGAGACGACGGGTGTGAGAAAGGGTAAGTTGCCGTTAGATATTTTTGATAAAAAACTGAACTACAGCAAACAAGGCGAGCGGCTGCGCGCTTTGTACTTGACGTTTCCGAACAAAAATATTTTAAGTCACAATACCTGTTACGCCTTGTCTAGTAGATTTGAAAAAAGTGATTTTGAGGGACGGCTCGCCTTCGCCAAATTCCATTCGATACCCTTAATATACATCGCAATAGGGTTTGAAGACCCCGATATTTTTAATCTTGACTCTGTTTATTATGTATTAAGAGAGGATATTTTCAAAAAAAGATTCCCAGAGGGATACAAAGTGCTACTCCGATTGGTGGAAATGGAAGACGCAGACGCGATGACCATGTACGCGCTCAGAATCTATAACGGTTTTGAGAAGGTTCATGATAAGAAATACTTCGAATGGCTAAAAAAAGCGGCGGACAAAGGCAGCGAAAGGGCAGGCGGTTTACTGTACGATTTGTACGGCAGACATCAAAAATAATTGGTGCGAAACGCCATGATGATTAAGAAAGCGTCCAAAATAAGTCCTCTATTTTCACTTATTTTGGACGCGTTCCTAATTATCAATAACAGCATAAAACTATAATTCCAACCCAATAACATTTTCAAAAATGGAAAATCTGTGTTCTCCAAACATAAATCAAAAGTATTAAACGACCTTTATACAACAAAAAATTATCAAGGTGCAAACCCTGTTGATGCAAAAATTCTATTTGTGGGCAGAGATGCGAATTGGGCAATTGATATAGAAAGCAAAGAAATGTTCGGTGACGTTGCTGAATACCTGACCGATGGAGTCCGTTTTTGGGAAACGCACCATATTCACCACCCATTTTTATTGCCCACCTATAAAGGAGATGGACGACGATACCATCAAATTTTTTCAAAATTGAAACTTGAAAGTCATTGCGCCAATGCAATATCATTCCTCGAACTTATCGGGTTTCCAACTACTGGAATGGCAAAAAACAACAACAAACTCTTTTTAGCCTATTTAACTTCGGAAGAAAACAAAAGTCACTTAATAAAATTAGACAAATTCTTAACTGTGACCCCCAATAAACTAATATTTATAGCTTGGGGATTACTCGATGATTTTAAGTTTTTAAATAAAGAAACTGGCTTGTTCCCAAACCTAGCTGGGTTGGATAAAACACAAATGAACATAAGTGAACTAAATCAACACGAAAATATTTATGTTCACCGACATTTTTCAGATGCTATTAGCAATGCGACACTTGAAAAAATGGAAAGAGCGGTAAAACTAAATTTGCAGTAATTTTCTTCGATATTTTAGTACAGAAATCCTGTATCCAAATCATCAATTAATTACTTATATCTATCATATTAAAAATATTTTATTGTATAAATAATTGACTCGAAAATCTATAAGACTTATAGGTTAGGTAAATACCCGATGGTTTAATTTACAAATCCATGAAAAACTAAAACAACATACCAAAAACAACCATGACAACCCTACAACAAAACATAAAATCCGCTTTATTTGGCGTAGCCGTCGGTGACGCGCTCGGTGTTCCCGTCGAGTTCAGGAGCAGAGCAACTATAAGCCAAAATCCTGTAAAAGATATGATAGGCTACGGAACTTACAACCTGCCAGCAGGTACTTTTTCGGACGATAGTTCTTTAACTTTTTGCCTCGCGGAGGCATTAACGCAAGGATTTGACCTCAATATTATTGGAAATAATTTTGTACAGTGGTGTTACAACAACTATTGGACACCACGCGGAGATGTTTTTGACATCGGTGTTGCGACAAAGCAAGCCATTGACCGACTCGCAAGTGGAGAAAAACCAGATTTAGCAGGCGGTTTTAGCGTTTCCTCGAACGGGAACGGCTCGTTAATGCGGATTTTGCCCTTGATTTTTCATATTATCAACAAACCAATCGCGGAGCGGTACGAAATTACCCGACAAGTTTCCTCGCTTACGCACGGACACGTTCGGTCTGTGATTGCTTGTTTTTATTACCTTGAATTTGCCAAACAGCTTATTGAAGGAAAAGATAAATTTGAGATTTATAAAAATTTGCAGACAGAAGTACCTATTCATTTAAGCTCAATTGCCATCAATCCAACAGAAATTAGTTTATTTGATAGGCTTTTGAAAGGCAATATTTTTGCATTACAGGAGGACGATATTTCTAGTAGCGGCTATGTGCTGCATACCCTTGAAGCGAGTATTTGGTGTTTGCTCACAACCGATAACTTTAAATCTGCAACGCTAAAAGCTGTGAATTTGGGCGAAGACACCGACACAACAGGTGCAGTGACAGGCGGACTTGCAGGGCTTTTATACGGTTTTAGCGATATTCCAAAATCATGGATAGCGCAAATGGCAAGAAAAGAGGATATTGAGGGTTTGGTGGAACGGCTAACACACAAAATCAAATATAGCTAACAACCCCCTCAAATCAACGCCCGCACCAGCATCGCCAGCCCAAAACCCGCTAGCGCAACGCCCGAAGCCTTGCGCATCAGCACCATGTACGACGGCTTCATATACGGACGAATGCCGCGCGACGCGCCTACTTTTAGCACATCAAAAATAGCGATAGTACCTATAATGCCGCTATAAAACAAGGCGGCTTGATGCGGCAATAAGTGGTTTTTGATGACGTAAGCACCCGTCGTGCTTATCCAAAAAAACAAAGTAAACGGATTGAAAGTATTGATAGAAAAACCTTTAAAAAAGTAGCCGAATAGACTTTTCGCGTCGAGCGTATGTTTTTTGTCGGCGACGGCGGGTTTGGATAGCAACGTCACTACGCCAAAAATCATCAGCAAAACGCCGCCGCCCAAGCCCATATAAAACTTAAATTTCGCTTCGTCGACGTGACTCAACACCCACGACAAGCCGAAATAAGTAGCCGCTATAT
>JAYWGJ010000267.1:0-5629 GCA_043778315.1 Saprospiraceae bacterium
AACTTTGCAGGTTTCTACGGCGTAGCGATTGCGGCTACCGCGATGATGGCAAATACCGCTATGCAATTGGCGATTGACGCATTCGGACCTATCGCCGACAACGCTGGTGGTATCGCCGAAATGGCGCATTTGCCCGCAGAAGTACGCGAGCGCACCGACATTCTCGACGGCGTAGGCAACACGACTGCCGCTATCGGTAAAGGCTTCGCTATCGCTTCGGCGGCACTTACTTCGCTCGCTATTTTTGCGGCGTATGTAGAGTTTGCAGGCATCGATGGCATCAATATTTTCAAGGCAAACGTCTTGGCAGCCCTCTTTATCGGTTCTATGATACCCGTTATTTTTTCGGCTATGGCAATGAGCGCGGTAGGTCGTGCGGCGATGGCGATGGTAGAAGAAGTACGCCGTCAGTTCCGCGAAATCAAAGGTATTATGGACGGTTCAGGCACGCCTGAGTACGACAAATGCGTAGCGATTTCGACCGACGCGGCTATCCGCGAAATGATGTTGCCAGGTGCCATCACTATCATCACACCTATTATTATAGGTATTGCGCCGTTTTTTGGTGCAGAGGCTTTGGGTGGCTATATGGCGGGCGTTACCGCGAGCGGCGTACTTTGGGCTATATTTCAATCTAACGCAGGTGGAGCTTGGGACAACGCCAAAAAATCGTTTGAGAAAGGCGCGTCCGTAAACGGCGTGATGTACTACAAAGGTTCAGAGGCGCACAAAGCGACGGTTATCGGCGACACTGTCGGCGACCCGTTCAAGGACACGTCAGGTCCGTCGATGAATATTCTTATCAAATTGTCGTCGCTTATCGGTCTGATTATCGCACCGTTAATCGCCGTCAAAACCACGCACCACACTACTGCGGTAGAGCCGCAAACCAAAGAAATACAAGTAGCCGCGCCCGCTTCGGCAGTGCCTGCCGCTACGATTACTAAATAATTTTTTGTTTGGTAATAATAAAAAAAGCTACTTCAACCTAAGTTGAAGTAGCTTTTTTTTGTGGATTTATATTATCAACATCTTCTTTGGCAACTCACCAATCGCATAATTACGCGGCGCGAAAAAGTAAACAAAAATACCAATACATACCAATAGTATCAATAAAATGCCAATGTGAGTCGCCGCCGTTTCGTTGAGTGAAAAACCGCAAAAGCCTAAAATTATTACGCCCACGAACGATAGTCGCAAGCTAGTACCCACAAACCACCACCAATTACCCACTCTAACCTCACAATCTATGTTGGCTACAAGCAGCTTTTCGTACAGCTTTTGTAGGAATGCGTCGTAAGTTTTCTTGTTGTGCATATCATAAGAAGCGTACTCCGCCCGAACGACGATATTATTATTGATGGTGCAATAGGCAGTGGAATATTCTGAATAGTGTGAACGGCTATTGAGAGATTCCGTATATATTTCTACATTTTTTATTGCTTGATACGTCACTCGTTTGTATATTTTTTGCGTCCGCCGAAACCATACTTGCAGCTCCGTATCGGTAAAAATATAAATATATTCGCCAAAATCGTAGGCGAAACCGTCGGGGAGTTGCAGTTGCGGCTTAGTTTGCATGGATTGTATTTATTTCCATTAACGAGTTGATTTTTAATTGTTTAGCGGTTGATTTTGTGTTTATACACAACAAATATACCACAATTTAAGTTCCTTTTCCGCTATTTATAGCTATATAGCTGAAAACGTTTTTATATTACGAATAAATAAACGAAATTTGCACCGCCGTTGGCGACTTAGCGACAGCTACTTACCAATTATTTGTAATATATAAAACCAAAAAATATGAGTTTTCGTAAAGAAAAAGACAGCTTCGGCTACATAGACGTGCCTGCTGATAAGTACTGGGCAGCGCAAACGCAACGTTCGCTCACCAATTTCAAAATCGGCGACGAGCGCATGAAAATGCCGCGTGAGATAATTTGGGCGTTCGCGGTACTCAAAAAAGCAGCCGCACTCACCAATCTCGATTGTGGCGTGTTGCCGCAACAAAAAGCGGATATTATAGCGCAGGTATGCGACGAAATCATGCAGGGCGGCTGGTACAACGAATTTCCGTTGGTCGTTTGGCAAACGGGTTCGGGGACGCAAAGCAATATGAACGTGAACGAAGTGGTGTCTAATCGCGGTCACGAAATTTTGGGCGGCAACATCGCCGACGAGCATAAATTGATACACCCGAACGACGACGTGAACAAATCGCAGTCCTCGAACGACACCTTCCCAACCGCAATGCACATCGCCGCCTACAAAATGTTGGTGGAAGTCACACTGCCTGGCATACAAACCCTCCGCGACACCTTAGCGGCAAAGAGCGCGGCGATGCGCGACGTGATAAAAATAGGGAGAACGCACTTCATGGACGCTACGCCGATAACGCTCGGGCAGGAGTTTTCGGGCTATGTGGCGCAGCTCGACAACGCGATGCGCGCTATCCGCAACACGCTCCCGCACCTCACCGAACTCGCGCTCGGCGGCACCGCCGTAGGCACGGGCATCAATACGCCGAAGGGTTATTCCGAAAAAGTAGCCGCGCATATCGCCGCTATTTCGGGGCTGCCGTTCGTGACCGCACCTAATAAATACGAGTCGTTGGCTTCGCACGACGCATTAGTAGAGGCGCACGGCGCACTCAAAACGGCTGCCGTTTCGCTGATGAAAATCGGTAACGACGTGAGAATGTTGTCGTCGGGTCCGCGTAGCGGCATCGGCGAAATCAATATCCCCGAAAACGAACCTGGCTCGTCAATTATGCCCGGCAAAGTGAACCCGACGCAGAGCGAAGCCCTCACGATGGTTTGCGCGCAGGTGTGCGGCAACGACGTTGCCATCAATATCGGCGGCATGAACGGTCACTTCGAACTCAACGTGTTCAAACCCGTCATCATCTACAATTTCTTGATTTCGGCGCGCCTTATCGGCGATGCCTGCGTGTCGTTTACCGAAAATTGCGCCGTCGGCATAGAGCCGAATTTGCCGATGATTAAAAAACATTTGGACAATTCGTTGATGTTGGTGACGGCGTTAAATACCAAAATCGGCTACGATAACGCCGCCAAAATAGCGAAAAAAGCACACCACGAAAACCTCACTTTGAAGGAAGCCGCGCTCGCGCTCAACTTGCTTACCGCCGAAGAATTTGACGAGTGGGTGCGCCCCGAAGACATGATTGGTAGTTTGAAATAGTAGTGCGGAGTAAAGTAGCTATACTGATATTATGTAAATATTCTTTTTGTATGGACTAAAAACCGCATAGCGGTGACATATCGGTAGAAAAAATGGGTCGGAGCGGTTTAAAGCTGCGTAGCTGCGACATATAATTTTATTTTACCTATCAATATGTCGCCGCGATGCGGCTAATCGCTAAACCTATGTATATTTCTACCAATATATCGCCGCGATGCGGCTAACTGCTTGTGACTCCTGACATAATTTGCAAATAAAATACCGTTTTAAACAAAAAATATGATAATTTCTTATAATTGGCTGTCGCAATACCTCAGCGCGACCGTCCCCGTCACCGAACTCGTCCTGCTCCTCACCGACATCGGTTTGGAGGTGGAAAGTTGCGATAAAGTGCAAGCCGTAAAGGGCGGACTTGAAGGCGTGGTCGTCGGCGTGGTCGTGAGCAAAGACAAGCACCCCGACGCGGATAAACTCTCCGTCACGACGGTCGATATCGGCGCAGAAAAGCTGCTACAAATCGTATGCGGTGCGCCGAACGTTGCCGCAGGACAAAAAGTAGCGGTAGCGACTATCGGCGCGACTATCTACCCGTCGAGCGGCGACCCGCTCACGATGAAACGCGCCAAAATACGCGGCATAGAGAGCGAAGGCATGATTTGCGCGGAGGACGAACTCGGCTTAGGCGCGTCGCACGCGGGCATCATGGTTTTGCACGAAACGGCGACCGTAGGTATGCCTGCCGCGCAGTATTTTGAGCTGACTGACGATTATATCATAGAAATAGGGCTTACGCCAAACCGCTCCGACGCGCAGTCGCATATCGGCGTAGCGCAAGACGTAGCGGCTGCTTTTACCGCAAAAGGCACGCCTACGCAAGTGGTTTTGCCCACAAAAACGGCTTTGGCTTACGCCCAAAAACTGCCCATAAATGTAACAATAAGTAAAGATGTAAACAGCGCGGAGGCTTGTGCGCGCTACGCGGGCGTAGTGCTAACGGGCGTGCAAGTAGCGGAGTCGCCGAAGTGGTTGCGCGAGCGGCTGCTTGCCGTCGGCGTGCGTCCCATCAATAATATTGTGGATATTACCAATTTCGTTTTGCACGAATATGGACAGCCGCTACACGCATTCGATTATGAAAAAATAGAAGAAAGTACGGTTTCGGTGCAATATTTGCCGAAAGGCACACCATTTATTGCCTTAGACGACCAAAAGTACGAGTTGCACGAAGCAGATTTGATGATTTGCGACGGCAACGGCAAGGGAATGTGTATCGCAGGCGTTTTTGGTGGCTCGGAGTCGGGTATTTCGGACGAAACGACAACTATATTTTTAGAATCGGCGTATTTTGATGCCAAATCGGTACGCAGAACCGCTACGCGCCACAATTTGCGGACCGACGCATCGCGTACTTTCGAGAAAGGCATCGACCCAAACGGCGTACTGAACGCGCTCGAGCGCGCCGCCGCACTGATACTCGAACTCGCAGGCGGCAGCGTCGCATCAGAAAAGATCGATATTTACCCACAGCCGATACAGCCCGCGCAAGTCACGGTGCGCTATGCGCAAATCAATCGCTTAATAGGCAACGACCTCGCGCCCGAAACCGTAAAAACGATACTCACGGCTTTAAATATTGCAACTATAAAAGCAACGGAAACGGATTTATTGCTAGCTATACCGACTAATAAATCCGACGTAACCCGCGAAGCGGACGTAATAGAGGAGATTTTGCGGATTTACGGTTTCAATAATATTGCGATAAGCAGCACCCTGAAAACCGCACTCACGCCTGCCGACCAACCCGACAGCTACCGTTTGCGCAACCGCGTAGCCGACGCGCTTACGGCGCAGGGTTTTACCGAAATCATGGCGTTGAGCTTGACGCAATCGCGCTACGTCACCGATTTGCTGAACGACAGCATTGCGGCGGAAGCCTTAGTTTATATACACAATACGTCGAATAAAGGCTTGGATATTATGCGTCCGACCTTGCTGTTCGGCGCGTTGGAGAGCGCGCTGCGCAACCAAAACCGACAAAACGGCGACTTGAAAATATACGAATTTGGTAAGCGGTATTTGCGCGACAGCGAAGACACACGCGAAACGCTTTGCCTCAGCATACTGCTCACGGGCGCGCAAAACGGCGAAAATTGGCACACGAACACGACCGATAAAGTGAGTTTTTATAGTCTAAAAGCGACGGTTGAAAATACGCTGATGCGCTTAGTGCCGTCGTTCGGGAGCATACAGGCAACGCCGATGACCGCCGACGCACGGTTCGCCTACGGCGTGACGCTGCATCGCGGCGCGCAAATAATAGCCGAATACGGCAGGCTACACACCGCTATCACCAAAAAAATGGAGCTAAAACAAGAGGTGTTTTATGCCGAAATAAATTGGGAGAGCGTACTGAAAATGGTGG
>JAYWGJ010000268.1:0-5607 GCA_043778315.1 Saprospiraceae bacterium
CACGATTACGACTATATTATTATCGATTGTCCGCCGTCGCTCGGGCTGCTCACGCTCAACGCGCTCACGTCTTGTCACTACGTTTATATACCGTTGCAAACCGAATTTTTGGCGTTGCAAGGCTTAACAAAAATCAAGCAAGTGGTGGATAAAGTCCGCTTTCGCCTCAACCGACAGTTGGAAATCGGCGGCGTGATACCAACCATGTACGACTCTCGCAAAGTACTAAACCGCGACGTATTAGAAACGATTTTGAAGTATTTTGGCGACAAAGTATTTAAGACTTGTATTCGCGAAAACGTCGCTTTGGCAGAAGCTCCTGCATCGCGCAAAGACATTTTTTCGTATGCCAAAAACAGCATCGGCGCGGTCGATTATATGGATTTGTGTAAAGAAATAATAGAACGGACAACTGTGGCAGAGGTCATTACGAATTAATTACGGCTTCTTTTTTTGTTAAAAAAGCTCTAATTTCTAATGTTTTAATTTTTAATTCACACAAAACCTCATGGCTAAAAAAAGCGTCCTTTCGTTCAAAGATAGCTTAGATTCTTTGTTCGACGCATTGGAAACGCCCGACGGCGCGATGCAAGACCTGCCGATAATGGCAACAAAACCGAAGACGAAATCGTCTAGTTCGGGCAGTAAATCTTTTTTGGGCGACCTAGAAACGTTCTTTAAAGACACCATAGAAGAAACGCTCGCCGAGAGCATTCAAAATGTAAAAGCAGGCAAAGAGACGAAGCGTCCTGCACGGCGGACTAAACCCTTATTTGGGCTTGATGCCCTAATCCAGAGTACAGTAGAAACTACAAAAGTGAAGCACGACAAGCAGCAACAGCGCGTTACGCTCACGTTCGATACCGAAAAATTAGACAAACTCAACGAAATAGCCGACCTCGAGCAAGCACGCATCAAAGACATTATCAACGGTCTGATTGCGGATTATATTAATGGTTGGGAAACCGGCAAAAAGAAAAAATAAAATGGCTAATAATTTATTAAAAGGCAAGCGCGGCATCATTTTTGGCGCGCTCGACGAACAGTCTATCGCGTGGCACGTTGCCGAACGCTGTGTCGCCGAAGGCGCAACTATCGTACTCACGAACGCGCCCGTCGCGATGCGTTTCGGTAAAATATTTGAACTCGGAACGAAGCTCGGCGCGGAAGTAATACCTGCCGACGCGACAAGTATGGAGGATTTGGAGAACCTTTTGACCAAATCGGTAGAGATTTTGGGTGGCAAATTGGACTTTATATTGCATTCTATCGGTATGTCGATGAATGTGCGTAAAGCGAAAGCGTACACCGACCTCAACTACGATTTCATGCACAAAACGCTCGATATTTCGGCGATGTCGTTCCACCGATTAATGCAATTGGCGTTGAAAAACGACTCGATGAGCGAATGGGGCAGCGTCCTCGCGCTCACTTATATGGCGGCGCAGCGCACTTTTCCTGATTACAACGAAATGGCGGAAGCGAAAGCGATGCTCGAAAGTTTTGCGCGTAGCTTTGGCTATCATTTTGGCGTGCAAAAAAAGGTGCGCGTCAATACTATTTCGCAGTCGCCGACCTATACTACGGCGGGTAGCGGCGTGAAAGGTTTTAATGGTTTTTACAGCTTCGCTGACCAAATGTCGCCGTTAGGCAACGCTTCGGCGGCGGCTTGCGCGGATTATTGCGTGGCGATGTTTAGCGATTTGACGCGCATGGTGACGATGCAAAACCTCTATCACGACGGCGGCTTTTCGCAAATGGGCGTGAGCCAAACCATTATGGACGCTTTTGAGCGCGGCGCGGAGAAAGGTGCGGAGTAAGTGTGGTGCTATAAATACAAACTTGGGTAAAAGGTGATTAGCCGCATAGCGGCGACATATCGGTAGTGAGGTTAGGTACAGGCGGGTTAGCCGCATAGCGGCGACATGTTGTCAAAGGCGTAATAATTTTGAAATATGGCAAATAATGACCTCCTAAAAATATATGCCGCAGCTACGCAGCTTTAAAATGTATCACCCATTTATTCTACCAATATATCACCGCTATGCGGTTTGTTCAGCACAAAAAAAATAGTTAATTTATCATACCACAAAAAAAAGTGCTGTACCTCAACGAGGTACAGCACTTTTTTATTATAGTTAGGAAAGCGTCCAAAATAAGTTACTGTATTCTGACTTGTCTTTCGAGCCAAAACTGCGTTAGATTTATCATTACGATGCACAGCATCGCGCCTCAAATCTGCCTTGTTTTGACTCAAAATCCTGCGTCATAATATTCAGTACCTTATTTTCTCTTCATTCCTTATAAACAAAAAAACTAGATTTTTCCGATTAGATTTTTCCACTTAGCACTTTCGCCATTGTCGCGCCGATTTGCGCTGGCGAATCGACTACGAAAATACCACATTCTGCCATGACGCGCATTTTGGCGGCAGCCGTATCTTCTTCGCCGCCGATGATAGCACCTGCGTGACCCATCGTTCTGCCTTTCGGCGCGGTTTGTCCTGCGATAAATCCGACCACAGGTTTTTTGTTGCCGTTCGCTTTTATCCAATGCGCCGCGTCGTGTTCGTACTGTCCGCCGATTTCGCCAATCATCACAATCGCGTCCGTTTCGGGGTCGTTCATAAATAACTCAACCGCTTCCTTGGTCGTCGTGCCGATGATAGGGTCGCCGCCGATACCGATAGCCGTACTCACGCCTAAGCCCGCTTTCACGATTTGGTCGGCAGCCTCGTAGGTGAGCGTACCCGATTTTGATACGATACCGATGCGTCCTTTTTTGAACACAAAACCTGGCATAATGCCTACTTTCGCTTCGTCGGGCGTGATTACGCCAGGGCAGTTGGGTCCGATTAAGCGGCAATTTTTATTGCTGATATAGGCTTTCGCCTTCACCATATCTTGTACAGGAATACCCTCTGTGATGCAAATAATCACTTGAATACCTGCTTCGGCAGCCTCCATAATGGCATCGGCAGCAAACGCGGGCGGTACAAAAATGATAGAAGTATTCGCTTTTGCTTGTTGCACCGCGTCGTTCACGGTGTTGAAAACGGGCAGACCGAGGTGTTGCTCGCCGCCTTTGCCTGGCGTTACGCCGCCTACTACGGGCGAGCCGTAAGCGAGCATTTGCTCGGCGTGAAACGTACCTTCTTTACCTGTGAAGCCTTGTACGATGATGCGCGAATCCTTATTTACTAAAACAGACATGGATTTTAAAGAAACTAAAAGTATGAAAAGTAAAATAAAACCAATTGTCTTATTTTGTTCGTTGCCGCAAAGGTAGGCATTTAAATAAATATTTTTTAATCCAATGGATAATTAATTTGTTTCAATTTCACAGAAAAATTTGCATACCTTATATATATAGCGTAAATTTGTGTTTCAATATAAAAATCATATAGTAAATCAAAAAATCATGGCTTCACGCATCATTCGCATCAGCATTATTATTCGCAAGGCGTAAGCGTCGTTGTGCCGTTGATGATTTTTTATATATCAAAACGCCCAACAGACGCTCGTTTGTTGGGCGTTTTTTCGTTGTTGTACAATAAAAAAAACATAAAAAATATGCCAAGTTCTTATTCCAAATTTACCAATTACGAAGACCTCAAAGCCTTAGGAATTGAGGTGCGTAATAAGCGTATCAGCCGCGAAGCTATCGCTATCGAGCCGACTAATTGGTTGCGCGATACATTGCTGATGAACAGCAAACTGCCATTAGCAACCGAAAAAGCAAAATCGGAACTAATAGTAGTGCCTATTTTGACCGAACTTGTAACGCGCAATAACTACGCGTTCACCTACTTTTCGGGCTATACTTTCAATGTAGATAAGGCGCAGGGCTTGGTTGGTGCGTGTGATTTCTTACTTTCTACGGAGGTCGATACGCCGATGATTGCCGCACCAATTATCAGTGTGGTGGAGGCGAAACGCGACAACTTAGACAACGGTATTCCGCAGTGTATTGCGCAAATGTACGCTGCGCAGTTGTTCAATATCGAAGCAAAAAGCGATGTTACTACTATTTATGGCGCGGTTTCTACGGGTGGGACGTGGCAGTTTTTGTACCTGAAAGAAAAAGCTGCGTTTATCGATACGCAAGTATTCTATATTAATCAAGACTTGCCCGAACTACTCGGCGCGTTCCAACAAATCATTGATTTTTATATTAAATAAAAAATATGCGTTATTTTTTGGCGGTGCTGTTTTTTGGCTTGGTTTGGGTGGCGCGCGGGCAGGAGGGTTTTCATAATGTCGGTATGGATACGCTGCCTAATAACAAGCATTCAGGTACAGCGTATGCAATGGCTTGGTTGCCTGATATTTACGAGTTGGCGAACGGTCAAAAAGTAGAAATTTTTACCAAAAAGAAGCTAAGGGTTACTATTCAACCTCAAACGATAGACTCGAGTTTTGTAGTCGTGTTGCCAACAAAATTAGTTAGGAAAGATAGTTTGGTTTTACCAAAACAACAAAAAATATTAGACCCTGAGTATAATACCGTTATCGAACACTTAGAGGTTGTACGTACTTACAATCTTTGGCTTTTTAAACGCGGCAGTGAATTTTGTTTGGGTATTCATCCTGATTATGCACAAATCTTTGTTTTGGTAGAAGTGCGTGCGCAGTATCAATCGGTAGCTAAAAGTTACGAAATGCTAAGACCGCCTCGAAAAGTGATAGGAAAAGATACGATAGCACTTGAAATCGCCGAAATTACACAATATTTTAGCAATAAAACGGAAACGAAAACCATAAAATGCAGACGGATACTACCGCTTCCGAAATATTTTACTTTGTTTAAAGATACGCTTTCACAAGCCGTAGGTTTTAAAAACTTATCGCGCTGTTTTTATTTCAAGTAAAATGCTCTTATTACTTGAGTTCTGTATTCAACATAAATATCTGTTTTTCCATTACTTTCTAAAATTCGTCAATATAGAGAAAAACGTCAGTGCGCCAATACCCGCACCCGAAATTAGCAGCAACCAAGCGATTATCCGCATGTGACCCTCGGGGTCGGCGTTCGCGAAAATAGCTGCCGTGAGCATCATCGCGGAAGCTAAAATCACTAAGGCAAACCGTTGTATGGTGTTCGTGATTTGATTGACGGCGGGCTGATGCCCCTTGTGTTCGATATTGAAAAGGAGCGTTCCGCGCCGCGTTTTGCGCAAAATATCTTTTACTTCTAACGGAAAACCCGACACAAACGACCACAGCTCCGAGCCGATGCGGTAGCCCTCCTCGAGCAAATAGTCGGGCGACAATTGCTGCTTAAATAGCATTGCGCCATAAGGGCGCACAAAGTCGTACACCAAAAAATTAGGGTGTATTTCTTTACCGATGCCTTCGAGTATCGCCATTGCGCGAAGTATCAAAAAAACGCTGCCCGGCACCTTCATTTTATTATCAAAAATGATTTTTTGCAGCTTTTGCGCGCTGTCTGCCATATTCGCTTCGCCGACGCTTTGCGTAGAAAACTCCTCTATCACTTCGCCGAGTTCGTACTCAAATACGCCGTAATCTTTGATGTCGTCTTCTACCGCCAAGCGGCGCAGCGCGGCTGCCGCCATACTCGCGTTTTTTTGCGCCATACCGACGA
>JAYWGJ010000269.1:0-22187 GCA_043778315.1 Saprospiraceae bacterium
GGCAAGCATACCTATTGCAATCGTCAAATCATAAGCAGAACCTTCTTTTCTGATGTCGGCAGGAGCCATATTTGCTATAATTCGCTTGCGCGGAATACGGTAGCCCGACACTTTCAGCGCGCTCTCGATACGCATAAAACCTTCGCGTACCGCGTTATCGGGCAGCCCGACGAGCTGATGTATAGGCGCATTTTGCTGTATTTCGCCGCCCACAATCACCTCTACGGTAATCGTTTGCGCACTAATACCCGTTACTGCACTGCCAAAGGTTTTTACTAACATGAAATTTTATTTTGTATAACGTTATTTTGTAAAATTATATAATTATAAACTGTGCTTCTCCATTACATTAATTTTTTTTATTTCATTTGCAACAGCTACATTCGTTTTATCGGTTAGCTCTACTAAGGGCAGACGAACCTCACGGCTACAAATATCAAGTTGTTCGAGCGCGCCTTTTACGCCCGCAGGATTGCCATCAATAAACAGCAAATTTGTGAAGTCTTGCAAGGTGAAATGTAGCTGACGAGCGGTGTCGTAGTCTCCTGCGAGGGCAGCGCGCACCAGTTCGGACATTTTTTTCGGAAAAGCGTTTGCTGTGACAGAGATTACGCCCGACGCACCAAGTGCCATCATCGGCAACGTGAGGTTATCGTCACCCGAAATAATATTAAAATCTGCGGGTTTGTACTTAGTAAGGTGCATCACTTGCCCCAAATCTCCCGACGCTTCTTTGATACCCGCAAACGCCTTGATGCCGTGTGCCGCGAGGCGAAGCGTAGTTTGAGCGGTCATATTTGATGCAGTTCGACTCGGTACATTATACAAAATAATCGGGCGCGGCGCAACTTCCGCTAACGCCATATAATGTCGATAAATGCCTTCTTGCGTCGGCTTATTATAGGCAGGACTTGCCGAAAGTATGGCATCTACGCCCTCGAAATGGAAGTTTTCGATGCTTAGACAGAGTTGCGAAGTATTATTGCCACCAAAACCAGCTACCACGCCGCAGCGCGCTGCCACTTTTTTTACGGTGTATTCCAACACTGCAATTTGCTCTTTCGAGCTTAGTGTAGTCGTTTCGCCCGTAGTCCCGAGCGATACGATGTAGTCGATGCCGCCAGCTATGAGATGTTCTATTAAGCGTGCTAAACCGTCAAAATCGACCGCGCCGTTGCGAAACGGCGTGACGATAGCTACGCCCGTGCCTGTTGTGAAGTGAGAAACCATTTTTATGTCAATTTATATTTTGTTTTATTCAATTTGGCGCGAACTGTGACAAATTTTGTAGGCGCGTGTACTATTTTCTGCAATTTGAGCGCGTCGATGATTTGCTCTTGCGTTTGTTTTTTTAAGACGGTGCTTGCGCCCCAATCCTTCGGCGGCTCGAAAGCGGAGTGACCAAATTCGGCTTTTAATGCCAATTCAAATTCAGAAATGAGAGCTTTATCGATAAAATAGGCGTGTGTGAGTGTATCGCCATCGTATATTTTTTCGTAGGCACTGAACGAGAGCCGCACAAAAACGGGCGCGGTAAAGTTGAAATATAAATCGAGCAAAACGCCCAAATCAGGGTGTCGCTGCAAGAGTTCGGGCAGCCCGATTTTTTGCTGCGCGTTTTTTTGCTGCGTGCTTTTTTGTTGTGCGAAATCGGCTGTTAATAACAAAATTGCTTTTTCTACAAACGCCGCTTGGTCAGTGCGCACGAGTTGCAGCAAGTCTTGCGCCTGCGTATATTGCACTTCTTGCACGCGTAAAGCAATAAACAAAACGCGCAAAAGATAGTTTTGCGCGTCGCGGTGCATCGCCGAAAAATCCGCTACTTTGATGTGTACAGGTGCTTCTACGAAGTAGTAGCTGCGTATATTTTTTAAAGACATTTTTAGTTATAATCAATTAACATACAGCTATTTACCACGTTCTTTTTTCCAATTGAAACCTTGTTAGTACAATAAAAAAAGTGATAAGACTTAGAAAATAAATCACGTCGCGACTGTCGATTAAGCCTCGGCTCAACGAATTATAGTGATAATTCATGCCCAACATTTCTACTACGCCGCTAATCGTTTCGTTGAAAATCGGCAAATCTTTGATAAATTCAAAACCAATATGTGTTACAAAGCATAAAAATAAAGCTAAAACGAACGATACGATTTGGTTATTAGTGAGCGAAGACGCGAAAATACCTATTGCGGCAAACGCCGAACCAAGCAATAATAAGCCGAGATACGAGCCGATTACCGCGCCTGTATCTATGTTTCCGACGGGGTCACCGAGTTGATAAATCGTAATATAATATATTAAAGTTGGCGTTAAAGCCGTGATTATCAATATAATACACGCAAAATATTTACCTAATATGATGTTGAGGTCGGTGAGCGGACGAGTAGCAAGTAGCTCGATAGTTCCTGTTTGCGTTTCTTCGGCGAAGGCACGCATCGTGATAGCAGGTATGAGAAATAAAAATATGTTTGGCGCGATAGCGAAGAGTTGGTCTAAGGTCGAGTAGCCGTAGTCGAGAAGGTTGGTTTCGGGGAAAAACCACAAAAAACCGCTCATCGCGACTAAAAAAACGCCGACAGCAATGTAGCCGACTAAGGAGCTAAAAAAAGCATTGATTTCTTTTGTGAATATTGCGTACATTATTGATTGTGCTTGAAATATATATATAAATTGTATTAATAACTAACTAGATGAATAACTAAATTTATTTTGGTATAAAAACAAAATTACGGTCGTTGTATATCAATAAACACTTGACTAAACGGTCGTTGAGGTCGTCGGGCGCGTAGCCGTGCATCGTGTTCACGAGGTTTTTATCGTCGGCAGCCATACGCTCTAAGTTATTGATAGTCAAGTCATTAATCTCGCCCGTATTGAAATTAAATATTTTTCGTACCGTTTTTCGCACCTTGTTTTTCACCGCGCCTGTGTATATCACTTTCTTGGTTTCGGGGTCGTGTACGGGCATCTCTATCCGCGTTTCTTCGTCGGCGGAGTAGCTGTAATAGCAGAGTTTGCCGACGGTTTGCAAGCCGATAAACGTCCTTCCTGTCGAGTCATTTGCGGAGCGAAGGTACGGGTTTCCGTCGATAACTACGGCAAAAAAAGCATTAAAATTGACCGCTTCCGCGCCTTTTTTTACGCTATTAATGATAATGGAATTTTCGCGCGGACGGAGCGATTTGCTGATGTCTAAATTTTTTGCGGCTTCTGTCGGGCGGTTAGCGCGGAGGTCAGCGAAGCTCGCATACACGCCGTCGGCGAATTTGAACTTAGAGCTAAGGCGTATAGAGTCTTTTTTTTGTGCTTGCGCGACGCTGCGGATTGGCGCAAAGCCCAAGCAAAATAAGCCTAAAATAAGGCTAAATAGGATTTTTTTCATGTTTAAACGTCTATTTTTGTACCAAAATTCAATTAAAATACAAATATACTACTCAAAATATTATGCCTTCATTTTTGCGTTTACTTTATCTAAATAATAACAAAAACATATCGAACTACCAATTGCTATCCATCAAATAAATGAGCGCCGAAATAGCGGCTGCGCCGAGATGTAGCTCGCGTTTATTCACTTTTGCGAAAGTATCTTCGGCGGTGTGGTGAATATCAAAATAACGTTGCGAGTCGGGTCTGAAACCAATCAATAAGCCTTTTTGAGATTTTAAGGGCGAAATATCCGCGCCACTTCCACCTTTTTTTATCGTAATATCGTAGGGCGAAAATAGGTCTTCAAATTTCAAAATTTGCTTCATTTCGGGGATAAAAACGCTCTCGTCTGCTTCGGTCTGAAAGCCGCGTGGCGTGAAGCCGCCTGCGTCACTTTCTATGGCAGCGATGTGTTTTTCTTTACGCTCGTTGCTTACTCGTGCGTATTCTTCTCCGCCTGCCAATCCGTTTTCTTCGTTCATAAATAGGACACAACGGAGCGTTCTTTGTGGCTTATATCCTAATTTTATTAATGTATAAATTGCTTGTATAGAATGTACTACGCCTGCGCCGTCGTCGTGCGCACCTTGCCCTACGTCCCATGCGTCCAAGTGTCCGCCGACGGCGATAATTTCGTTTGGGTAGCGGCTGCCCTTGATTTCGCCTATCACGTTGAACGACGGCACTTTACCCATATTTTTACAATTTGTTTTGATAAAAACACGAATTTTTTGCTCCGTTTTGAGCAACGCGCTGAGGCGTTCCGCGTCGTTCGTGCTTATCGCAACGGCGGGTATTTCTACGCCTTTTTCGTCGTAATGCGTCACGCCTGTATGCGGAAAATCGTCTAAACTGCTGCCTACCGAACGCACGATTGCGGCTAACGCGCCAAATTTCGCTGCTTTCGCGGGTCCATAAACCCGTTGGTCGACCGCACCGCTATACGCCGCAAAGGTGCTGACCTGTGTTGCGTCCATCGCACGATTATAAAAAACGATTTTGCCGCGCAACTGCTCGCCCAATTTTTCCGCTTCGTCCAAGCCTTGCACTTCTATCACTTCGGCGGTGATGCCGTTTTCGGGCGTAGCCACCGAGTTGCCGAGCGCGAAGGCGTGCAAAGTCAGGTCGCCTTGCGTTGCCGAGCCGACTACTCGCACCTGTTCCGCCGCGCCGCGCACCCATCGCGGCACGCTGCAAGGTTGCAAATAAACTTTATCAAACCCGAGCGTATCCATCGTTTGACGCATCAACTCGACCGCTCCTGCTGCCGTCGAGCTGCCGCTAATTCGCGGTCCCGCCTGTGTGCAGAGCGTCCGCAACCAATCGTAAGCCAAACCTTTGGAGAGCGAATAACTGTAAATTGATTTGATAAAAAATGCCTGCGTGTCGTCCGTTCCGCGTTGTTGCGCGACAGCGTAATTAAGATTTTGTAATATAAAAAATAAGAAAAAAAGCGTATTTTTAAGTGTTTTTGTATTGTTTTTAAACATAATTCAAGTAGTTTTTAATAATATTTCAATAAATAGTAAAATTTTTTTTGTGTTTAATAATCACATTTTTAATGATGACGGAGTTAAAAAAATGTCACAGCTAAGGCGAAATTTCGACAAATATAGTGATTTTGAACTCATATTGTAAATAAATTAAACAAAACCTTACCTTTGTGGTGTATTTTAGTCAATAAAAAGAATACACTTATCTTAAAAATCAAATAAATGTACGATTATTTATCCGATTTGGAAGCGGAAGCGATTTATGTTTTGCGCGAAGTAGCTGCACAGTTCGAGACAACCGCGCTGCTATTTTCGGGCGGCAAAGACAGTATTTTAGTGTCTTATTTGGCGCAAAAAGCATTCTATCCTGCCACTATCCCATTCCCGTTGCTGCATATAGATACAGGACATAATTTTATCGAAACCATCGATTTTAGAGATAAATGGGCAGCGCATTTGGGCGCAAAATTGATAATTGGCTCGGTGCAGCAGAGCATCGATAACGGCACGGCGGTAGAAGAAATAGGTTTTAGTGCAAGTCGTAACGCGCTGCAAACCAACACTTTATTAGAAACTATTGCTACGCATCAATTTGACGCGCTCATCGGCGGAGCGCGCCGCGACGAAGAAAAAGCGAGAGCAAAAGAGCGGTTTTTTTCGCACCGCGACAGTTGGGGACAGTGGAATCCGAAAAATCAACGCCCCGAACTTTGGAATTTATTTAACGGGCGCAAGCACAACGGCGAGCATTTTCGCGTTTTTCCTATCAGTAATTGGACAGAACTCGACGTGTGGCGTTATATACAGCGCGAGGCGATTCCGTTGCCGTCTATTTATTTTACGCATACGCGAAATTGCTTTTTGCGCAACGGCGTTTGGTATGCCGCTTCCGATTTTATGCCGCTCAAACCGACCGAAACCGTAGTACAAAAAGCGGTTCGTTTTCGCACCGTCGGTGACATGACTTGCACGGGCGCGACCGAGTCGTCGGCGGATAATATCGAAGATGTGATACAAGAAATTGCTGCCTCCCGCAATACCGAACGCGGCAGTCGCATCGACGACAAGCGCAGCGAGGCAGCTATGGAAGAACGAAAATTACAAGGATATTTTTAAAATATATATATTAAAACATATATAAATATGTCACAAAATATCGCTTTTTTATAAAAAACTTATTGTGCAAAACAACAAAAAACAACTTCGATTTACCACCGCAGGCAGCGTCGACGATGGCAAAAGCACGCTCATCGGACGTTTATTATACGACAGTAAAAGTATTTTTGAAGACCAACTCGAGGCGGTGCAGCGCACGACCGAACGGCGCGGAGAGCAAGGCATCAACCTCGCGCTACTCACCGACGGCTTACGCGCCGAGCGCGAGCAAGGCATTACTATCGATGTCGCTTATCGTTATTTTACTACGCCAAATCGTAAATTTATCATCGCCGACACGCCAGGACACAAGGAATATACGCGCAATATGGTCACTGGTGCAAGCACCGCCGACCTCGCGCTGATACTCATAGATGCGCGGCACGGCTTGGTTGAGCAGACGCATCGACACTCGTTTATCGCGTCGCTGCTCGGTATGCAGCAACTCGTAGTTTGTGTGAATAAAATGGATATGGTGAATTATGATGAAAATATTTTTACCGCTATTTGCAACGAATATACGCAGTTTAGTAAGCAATTACAAGTAAAAAACATTCATTTTATACCAATAAGTGCCTTAAACGGCGATAATGTCGTAAATTCGTCTGCCGCGATGACGTGGTATAAAGGCGATACTTTACTCACTTTATTAGAAAATATTGACATCGATTTACCTGCTGCTGCGCAACCTTTCCGACTGCCCGTGCAGTACGTCGTGCGTCCGCAAAGCGCAGAATGGCACGATTTTAGAGCTTACACAGGGCGTATCGCAAGTGGCGAATTGCGGCAAGGCGATACCATAAAAATACTCCCGAGCGGCATGACAACGAAGGTCAAAAATATTTCTATCTTTACCAAACAATTGAGCGTGGCGAGTGCGGGACAATCCGTCGCGGTGGAAATGGAGGACGATGTGGACATCAGTCGCGGCGATATATTGGTACACGAAAACCACGATTTGCAGCCGCGAACCGAGCTGCAAGTGATGGTTTGTTGGCTACACCCGAAACCGTTACAAATTAACGGAAAGTATGTATTGCGTCACGGCACTCGTCTTACGCGCTGCATGGTATCGCAAATTATATACAAAAGAAACATCAGTAATTTCGAGTTAGAAAGGGAGAATCAAGTAGTTAATATGAACGATATTGCTTTATTAGCTATAAAAACAATGCAGCCGATTTTTGCTGCGCCTTACGGCAACGATAAAATTATGGGCAGTTTGATTTTGATAGACGAAGCGACGAACGAAACTATCGCCGCAGGCATGATACAATAAGGAATGAAGAGAAAATAAGGTACTGAATATTATAACGCAGGATTTTGAGTCAAAACAAGGCAGATTTGAGGCGCGATGCTGTGGAGCGTAACGAAAATCTAACGCAGTTTTGGCGCGAAAGACAAGTTAGAATACAGTAACTTATTTTAGACGCTTTCCTAAGCTAAGGAAATAATTTTTTCAAAACATATAATAATTACGATATGACTATTCAATTTTGCGGCGCGGCGCGCCAAGTAACAGGCAGTTCGCACCTGATAACCTTAGATAACGGCACAAAAATTTTGCTCGATTGCGGCTTAAATCAAGGCGACGACGAGTTTAGCGGTAAAAAATCGGAGCAAAAAAATAATAACGACCAATGGTATTTTACGCCGTCGGAAATAGACTGTATGGTGCTGTCGCACGCACACGTCGATCATTGTGGTCGATTACCCAAACTCGTACAAGACGGCTTCGTAGGTAAAATATTTTGCACGCATGCCACCAAAAATTTGGGTGCAATCATGCTCCTCGATTCTGCCGCTATACAAGAAAGTGACTTTCAATATCGTACCCGAAAATATCCGAAACAGACACAAAGACCACCGCTATTTACGGCTGCTTCGGTCAAAAAAACCATGTCACAAATCACTTCTATTAATTATGAAGAGTGGACGACTATCGCCGACGGCGTAGAAATACTTTTGCGCGACATGGGACACATATTAGGTAGCGCGTCGGTCACGTTGCGCATCAGCGAAAACGGCAAAAAAACGGTACTCGGTTTTACCGCCGATATTGGTCGTCCGAACCGTCCTATTCTCCGCGACCCGTTGCCGATGCCCGAAGTTGATTTTTTGATTTGCGAATCTACTTACGGCGATAAATTGCATCAAAATGCACCCGACGAATTGGACGGTTTTTTGCAAGTAATTATTGATACTTGTATTACCAAAAAAGGGAAATTAATCATTCCTGCTTTCAGTATGGGACGGACGCAGGAACTCGTTTATATGCTCGACCGCTTATTCGAGGCAGGCAGATTGCCCGCTATTCCGATATATGTGGACAGCCCGATGGCGGTGGAGGCGACGCAGATTTTTGAACTGCACCCTGAGTGCTACGACTACGAAATTCACGCCTATATGCTCGAATACCCCGACCCGTTTGGGTTTCGCGGACTCACTTATATTCGCGATGTGGAGCAGTCGAAAAGCCTAAATACGCGCCCTGAGCCTTGTATTATCATCAGTGCGTCGGGTATGGCAAGCTCGGGGCGGATAGTGCATCACCTTTTTAATAATGTGTCGGACGAAAAAAATACGGTACTGATTGTGGGTTATTGCGGACACGGGACGCTCGGAAACGCGCTGCAAAGCCAACCCGAAACCGTAGAAATTATGCACAAAATTGTGCCGCTAAAAGCGAATGTTGTTTCGTTACATTCTTTCTCTGCGCACGGCGACCAAGCCGAAATGTTAGCGGTAATCCGCAACCAAATCCCTACGTTGAAAAAACTTTTTTTGGTGCATGGCGAATACGAAACGCAGCAAGTTTTTAGCGCGTATTTGCAAAAAAACGGCTTCACTTGTCTGATTGAAATTCCCGATATGGGCGACGTAGTCGCATTATAATTGTTTTAAAAACTTCAAAAAATGTCCGTTTTAAAACGATTAGCGTCCGATACCGCCGTTTATGGCATTAGCAGTATCCTTAGCCGCTTGATAAATTATGTGGTGATGACCCCATTTCTCACGCGCCTTTTCGCGCCTGAGGAGTTTGGCGTTGTGACGGATTTATTTGTGTATGCAGGTTTTTTGACCCTACTTTTTACCTATCGAATGGACACGGCTTTTTTTCGCTTTGGGCGCAACGAAACCGACCGCGACCGCGTTTTTGCGACGAGTTTACTCGCGATATTGGCGACTTCGGCGATATTAGCGGTAAGCCTATTCCTTTTTTCGGACGTTTTGGCTCGCGCAATGTACTACGGAAATCACGCAGAATACCTTTGGTGGCTCGCAGGAATTGTCGGTCTTGATGCCTTATGTATGATACCGTTTGCGCGGCTGCGCTTAGAAAATAAGCCGTTTCGGTTTGCAGGCATAAAATTAATTAATATATTAATTAATACTATCACCTTAGTTTTTTTCTTGAAAATACTACCCGACGCGCTAAAAAACAACTCTTCCTCTTGGCTTTTGCAGTTGCCGCAGCCCACAAGTCGCGTTTCTTATGTATTTATTGCCAATTTATTGGCAAGTGGCGTAACTTTATTGCTACTTAGTCCCGTTTTTACTACCATAAATTGGCGTTTTGATACCAAAACCTTCCGCGAAATGTATAAATACGCCCTGCCACTGCTTATTGTGAGCATTGCAGGCATGATAAACGAAGTTTTAGACCGTACTTTACTCAAATTTTTGCTCGAGGGCAACGTACAAGAGCGCATGGCGCAAGTTGGTATTTACAGTGCTTGCTACAAACTGCCGACGCTGATGATGATATTCACGACGGCGTACAATTACGCTGCCGAGCCGCTTTTTTTTAGTCACGCCGACCGCTCCGACGCGCCGACCTTGTATGCGCGTAGCGCGCACGCCTATTTTTTGGTGGCGGCGGTTGGTATGCTCGGTATTTTGTTGTTTACCGACACTATATTATTGCAATTAATTGGTAAAGATTTTCGCGGCGGATTGGCTATCGTACCTATTTTGCTATTGGCAAATTTATTTTTTGGTTTGTACAATAATTTTTCTATTTGGTATAAACTTAAAGACAAAACAAGCGTCGGTTCGTATATCGCAATCGGTGGCGCAGTTATTACCTTGATAATCAACGTTTTATTTATACCAAAATTTGGTTATATGGCTTCGGCGTATGCTACGCTGCTCTGCTACGGGTTTCAGTGCGTCGCTACTTATTGGCTCGGGCAACGGCATTATCCTGTGGCGTATCCTATTCGGCGCATGGCGGTTTACGTCGCTGCCGTTTTCGGTTTATATTTTATTCATCATATTATAAAAATAAATAGTACAAATATAGACAATTCCGCATTTGCCACGCAGTTAATCGCTAACTTTACACTCTTTATATTATTTATAATTACAATGTTTTACTTTGAACGAATACGCGCAGGTGGTTTGTTTTACAACTTAAAAAAAGCCTAAATTATGCTGGGAAAAGGTACGAAAATATACAGCATCGTCACGACCAAATGTCCGCGATGTCACGAAGGCGAAATGTTCAGAACGCCATTAATACAAGGCAAATTGTATGATATGTACGACCGTTGCCCGCTCTGCAACCAAGATTTTCAGATAGAACCCGGGTTTTATTGGGGCAGTATGTTCGTGGCTTATGCGTACAGTTCGGGCGCGCTGCTGATAGTGGCGGGGCTAAGTTTGCTGGTTTTTGATTTGAGTTTGGAGTGGTCTATCGGCTTGGTTTTGCTTACCGCAATGGTCGGTTGGGTGTTCAATGCGCGGCTGTCGCGCTCCACTTGGATTAATTGTTTTGTGAGGTATGATAAAAATTGGCGCGCCGAAAAAGCGCAAAAGCAAGCATCAGAACAAGCGCAAAAGCAAGCATCAGAACAAGCACAAATTAGCGAGAAGCAATAAAATTACCCGCCGCAACACCTAATAAACAAGCCGCGACACTACACACTATATATAGTGCCGCTAACGCAACGCGACCTGATTGCAGCAGCGTTAGGCTTTCGCCCGAAAACGTAGAGAAAGTAGAAAATCCGCCGCACACGCCCGTTATCAAAAATAAACGCTGTGGCTCGCTGACTGCGCTGCGCGCTGCTAATCCTGTTACTACTCCGAGCAAAATGCAAGCGGCGATATTCGCTAAAAAGGTAGGTAACGGAAAATCAGACGGAAGCGTTTCGAGGCTTCGCGCCAATCCGTAGCGCAACAAACTGCCTACGCCGCCGCCCAAAAACACAAGTAAAAATTGATTATTCATGCGTAATTTTTTGATTTTATAAAATAAAAAAATGTTCTCAAATCTTCCTTTCGACGGACAAATAGTACTAGTGACGGGTGGCGCGACGGGCATCGGTTACGCTATCGCTAAATTATTTTTGCAAAACGGCGCAACCGTCGTTATCGCATCGCGAAAAGAAGAAAACCTACGCGAAGCGCAGCAAGAACTCTCCGCTTTTGGTGCGTGTCACTATCGCGCTACCGATATTAGAGTGGTGGCGCAAGTGGAGGCATTAGCCGATTTTGTGGCTGCCGAATTTGGGCGACTCGATATTTTAATCAATAACGCGGGCGGTCAGTTCACCTCTCCTGCTGAAAGTATTTCGCCGAACGGCTGGAACGCCGTCATCAATAATAACCTCAACGGGACGTGGTTTATGATACAAACTATGGCGAACCGCTTTTTTATCCCGCAAAGAAAAGGAATAATCACGACTATTATTGTCAATATTTTGCGCGGATTTCCTGGAATGGCGCATACAGGCGCGGCTCGTGCAGGCATCGAAAACCTTATCAAAACGCTTTCGGTGGAATGGGCAACGCACAATATTCGGTTAAATGCGGTCGCGCCTGGCATCATCAACTCTACGGGGTTGGACAATTATCCGCCCGAATTTAAAGCCATGGCGCTCGAGACTTTACCCAAAAAAATACCGATGCAACGACTCGGCACTACCGACGAAGTAGCGTACTCCGTGCTGTTTTTGAGCAGCCCGTATGCGAGTTACACCACAGGCGAAACGCTTTATGTGGACGGCGGGCAACGGCTTTGGGGCGATATGTGGGAAATATAAACGGTTTTTGTATAAAAATAAAAATGCCATGAAAAAAATCGACTTTTGGGTGCAAACCTGCTTTATGGTTTTGTTCGTTATAGGCGGGCTTTATGCTTTGGGTAACGCACGGGCGGGCTACGGCTTTTTGTATAATATGCTACTTTTTGTAGCTTGCACTATAATGGCTTTTGGCGTTTGGCAATTTGTAAGCTGTTGTCGCGAAATGCGTAACGACTCAGAAAATGCTATGTTTCGTAAAATATATTTTAATTTATCTATATTTACGGTTTTAATGTATTTCGCAGCAGTTGCAGTACAAAATGGTTATCTTATGGGAGTAGGAATACTGTTAATGATAAGTTTAGGGATAGCTTACTATATTATTACAGTAAAAGAATATATAGCCAAAAAGTAAGCCTTGTCGCACACCGAAGCCGACGAAACCGACCATTTTATCTCCTAAAAATTATGCTAAAAATAGATATACACACGCACATCATGCCCGAGCAGTTGCCGCGTTGGGCGGAGCGTTTTGGGTATGGTGGTTTCATTCATTTGGAACATCATCGCGCAGGTTTTGCGCGTATGATGGAGGGCAAAACGTTTTTTCGCGAAGTGGCGGAAGACTGCTGGAATCCTGCCGTGCGTATTCCGTTTTACGAGCAACACGCCACGCAAGTACAAGTGATTTGCACCATTCCCGTCTTGTTTGCGTATTGGGCGAAAGCCGAACATTGCGCCGAAGTAGCGCGGTTTCTGAACGACGGCATCGCCGAAATAGTGGCAGCGCGTCCTACGCAATATATTGGTTTAGGAACGCTGCCGATGCAAGATACTGAACTGGCTATCAAGGAGTTAGAGCGGTGCAAAGCGATAGGATTGGTTGGTGTGCAGATTGGTTCTAACGTTAATAATTTGAATTTGAACGAACCACAGTTCGACGCTATTTGGGCGGCTTGCGAACGTTTAGATATGGCTATAATGGTTCACCCGTGGCAAATGATGGGTCAGGCGGACATGGCAAAATATTGGCTGCCGTGGTTGGTGGGTATGCCCGCCGAAACGAGTCGTGCGATTTGCTCGATGATTTTTGGTGGCGTTTTTGACCGTTTTCCAAAACTCCGCGTTTGTTTTGCGCACGCTGGCGGCTCGTTTTTTGCAACTATCGGACGCATCGAACACGGCTTTAATTGCCGTCCCGACTTGGTCGCTATCGACAATCCAAACAATCCGCGCAACTATCTTGGGCGGTTTTGGGTGGACTGCATCACGCACGACGCAACCGCCTTGCAACACATCATCGACCGCATCGGGACGCGCCGCATCTGCCTTGGTACGGATTATCCGTTTCCGCTTGGCGACTTGGAGGTCGGCGCGTTTTTGGATACGTTGCCGCTCAGTACGCAGCAACGCGCTGATATATTTCACGGCGCGACGCTCGAGTGGCTCGGTTTGTCTGCCGATAAGTTTGCGTCAAAATAGATTTTATTTTTTTTAATATGATAATACAACTCACACAAAACGACAAAACTTATACCATCGACCTCGGCTCGCCGATAGATATTTCTATTGCTTTGCGCAACGACGCGCCCGACGCGGTCACTTGTTTTTACGCGCCGCCGTTCTCGTTCGCGCCGCATAAAGTAGGCGATTGGGTAGGCGCGGTAGCGGCTGGCGCGCCCGTCAATTTTATGGACGTTCGCCTCAATCCACACGGCAACGGAACGCATACCGAGTGCGTCGGACACATCGCGCCCGAGGTTTTTAGCATCAATAACGCGCTCCGCGAATTTCATTTTATAGCCAAATTAACTACTTTATATCCACAAAAAATGGAGAACGGCGACCGTATAATCACTCGCGCTCAAATAGCAGAGGTATTGCGCGAAAGCGAAGTAAAAGCATTGATTATCAGAACATTACCAAACGAAACGGATAAACTCACGCGCAACTATTCGGGTACTAATCCGCCGTATTTGTCAGCAGATGCGGCGGCGTATATAGTAGATTGTGGTGTGGAACATTTGCTGCTCGACCTGCCGTCGGTGGATAGAGAGGAAGACGAAGGCAGGTTGGCGGCGCACCATGTTTTTTGGCAATATCCGCACGCGCCGCGACAGCACGCGACTATTACCGAATTGGTTTTTGTGCCGAGCGAAGTGCGCGACGGCGTATATTTACTCAATCTGCAAATCGCCGCTTTTCCGCTCGACGCGTCGCCGTCAAAACCCGTTTTGTATCGTTTAGCGTAAATATTGTAAAAAATCGTTCTTTGAAAGTTTTTGTGAATTTTATCGGTGTGCGGGTTTAAACCCGCACAAAATAAGCTAGGTGCGGGTTTAAACCCGCACACCGTTGCGCTTCGCCCACAAAAATTCTCAAAGAACCTAAATTCTCAAAGTCAATCTAAATATCAACTTTATTATAAAAATGATGTTTTATTTTTGACGCAAGTCTTAGCAAAAATCATTTTTTTATTGATAAATTATTATGCACCTTATAGAGCCTTATTTTGCTTGGCGCAACTATTATACTGCCGAAACCGACGCGCAGTCGCCGTTTTATGGACGCGAGTACAGCGAATTTGAGTTTCACCACAAAGTATATAATTATTTTATTCACCCGCAATGGGACGAGTTCGGGTCGTCGACGCTGTACGCAAAAATAATTTTTGCGGACTACGACGACAGTTGCGCTATCGTAGAGCTTATCGGCGAATGGAACGATACGCTGTACAACGACATCATGCTTTTTAAGCGCGAATTGATAGACCCGATGATGAAACGCGGCATTCACAAATTCGTTTTGATTGGTGAAAATGTATTGAATTTTCACGGCTCCGACGACGATTATTATATGGAATGGCAGGAGGAATGTATGGACGAAGGCGGCTGGATAGCGGCATTTAATTTTCAGCAGCACGTCCGTGAAGAAATGTCACAATTTGGCTTGTATAGATATATGTTTTACGATACGCCGTTTGACGAGGTCAATTGGCGAAAACACAAACCCGAGCATCTGGTGCAAATCACCGAACAGCTTATTTTACGACAAGGCAGAGTAAAGGGTTTTGAGTAATAATAAAAATAGTAAAAATATTATAAAATTGAAAAAGGGTTTTTATTGGTGCGAAACCAATAAAAACCCTTTTAAATTCGAATAAATCAAACAAAATTAGCAATACTTGCTTAACGCATCAAGTACATTTTGCCAAAACCGCCTTTAAAGTAAGTATCTAACTTTCCGCCGTTTTCGGCATCGTTGATGATTTCGTAAGGCTGCCCGTTTGCTTTGCGCGCTGTGACGCGATACAAATAAACGCCGTTAGCGAGCTTATCACCAAACTGGTCGGTGCCGTCCCATGCAAAATCGGTTTTATTTAAGCCTACATGAATGCTGCCGAGTTCCTCTTGCGTGATTTCGCGCACGATTTGCCCTGTCACAGTCATAATCTGTATTTTTAAATAATCAGGCACTTCGCTGCCCGTCACCGTGAATACAAACCGCGTAGAAGTGGTAAACGGATTAGGATAATTCAGCATTTGGCTGATGCCCGCTTTATTGATAATGCGGAAACCGACGCGGTAATCGGAGCTGCCCGAAGCGTTTTTGGCGATGTCTTCTGCCTGCACAAACAAGGTATAATAGCCATCTTTTTCGAACGTGGCGTTCCATTCTATTCGCGCGCGATTGTTGTTATTTACCTGTGCGGACGTAGGCGGAATGAAGCGCACACGAGAGTCGGAGAACGGAATCCGCGTAGTGACATCGGTAATTAGCGGCGACGAAGTGGTAGAATAGCGTAAAAATAAAGCCATTTTTGCAGTGTCGTTTAGCGCGAGATATTTATTTTCGTCTTTCAACGAAATCACAATATGCGGCTTGGACGACACTACATCGTTATACAAAATATGCTGCCCGTCAAACGTAACGTCGAGCAACGGATTTTTGAGGTCTTGTATCACATTAAAATCGATGCTACCTGTATTATTAAAATGATATAATTCGCGCTGACGCAAGGCATCTACTGGATTTACATCTAATTTCAGCTTGTACGGACGCGCATCGTCCATGTCTTTGGTGTTGATAGTATAATCGGCGATAAGCGTCTGCAAACCTAAAAGCGGTTGGAACTTCACATATTTATCGCTTTGCAGATTGCTTGGATTTACTACCGAATATTTCACCCGCAACGAGTCCATATTAGTTTCGTTGATGCTTTCTACGGCTACGCGGACGCGCAAGTTTTCGCCCCTATCTACGCTAAAATCGCGCTCTACGGCAAAGAATTTTTCGGGACGTAGCACTGCCTCTGGAATTGGGTCGTAAAGTATGCGCCAATAATCGAGGTGCTGAGAGGTGCGGCGCGTCGGGTCGCTCGTGTTCCATTGCAAACGAATATACGGGTACAAATTGGCATCAATATTGGCGATGCTGAAGTCACGAATAGTCCCTTTTGGCATCAGCAACACTTCCTGATTATTGCTTTTTATACCGTATAAATCGAGTGAAATGCTGTCACCAGCGGGTTGTCCGTCGGTGGCAAAGGTGCGCCAATGCGCCTCTTTCCAATTAGAGGCAGGTCCGATAACAGTAGATTGCACCTTGCCGCTAAACCACTGCCCAGGTATCAAAAATTGCTCTCTGATGATTTCGTCGGTGAGGCTACTCGTCAATTTTTCTTTTATGGTAACGGTTTGTATAGGGAAACCTTTGCGTCCTAAACCTGCATAGCAGCCGATAGCCGTTGCCGATTGGCGAAACCGCGTTAAGCCAAGACTCTCGAAGCTGTCAAAAAGGTCGGAAGGGCGCGTCGGAGTGCGGTCGGCTGCCCAAAGCGACGGCTTATAATCGTTTCTATTAAACACAAAAATATAGTAGCCGTTTGGCACAATATTATTGATAAAATAACGAATTGTATCGCGCTGTGCCTTGGTTTGCGTAGGAAAGAAGAAGCCTACCGACGCTCTATTATTGCCGTTAAGGCTACCATAAATACCTGGATACGGGTTGAGGAGTGTTTCGCCATCGAGCGGGTTTACGGCGATAAGTGTAATGCCTGCGTCTGACGAGCCGAGCTGCCGCGAGTCGTTATAACCCGCAGTACCATTAATAAAAATATTTTGGTCAGTGCCGTTTTTTACGGTTGCCGTAAATTCTATCTGCGTATCTACAAACTTGAATTTCCGCGACCCTTTGGGCAACGCCATTGTGGTAAACCTATCTTTTAGGTATTGATAATAATGCGACTGGTTCCAGCCTGGGCTTGCGCCGTTGAGGTGAACGAACGACGAGTTTTGCCAAAGCGTATCTTTGGGCAAACCGTTGCTCAATTTCACCCGCCAATAATAGACTATGCTATCGGGACGGCTTGCATTATAAGGCACTAAGGCAACTTTTTTCTCTAATAAACCACCTTGAAAACCTGTAACCACATAACGCTGCACAAACGGACTATCATAGGTTTCGGTGGTATCCATTTGTATAATATAATTGGTTTTTGCACCAAAAGGGAAGGTTGTTGCCACTTTTAAGCGGACTGAGTCCTTCGGCACTATCCCAAAATTAGGCGGATACACTGGTATTACTTGATTGGAATAAATAGGCAGCGTTACCGTTGTACAATTATTGTTTTCGGCATCGGGGTTCGGCAACTCTGCTACCTCGCTGCGGCTATCTACGCATATTTTTATGGTGTTATCACCCAATGCGCGGTCTTCGCCGACAGGCAATTTTGTGCTAAATACGTCTTCTATTACGGGTACGCTAAGGCGTAGTTTTTTGGTTTCTGTAATAGAACTCAACGGATAAGTACGACTAATAGTCACTTCCACGGTGTCTTTCACCGATTTACCGATATTCATTAAAGTAAAATCTACGTTGAACGAGTCGGCGGTAGTGACTACCGTAGCAGGGTTGAAACGGATAGAATTATCTTTTACAATCAGGTCGGGCGACGGAAACGCATTGAGTTTCAATGCAGGGTCAGCCAATAGGTTTAGTAAATGATTGGAAAGGACGTTAGTTTGGTCGCCGTCGGCGATACTACTTTGCATAATATCACCAAAACCTCTGCCATATAGGTCGGTATTCGCGTGCCTGTAAAAGTTTTTGGTAAAGCGGTGCAGGTCGTCGGGAATACTGTACGATGCCGAGCCGATAAATCCGATACCGCCTCGGTCGGGCGTGAAGACAAATTTCTCGCCTAAGTTGCCCGCGAAGGCACTAAACATATCGCCCGAGTTACAACCGAGCGAAAGTACCAACGGGTACTTTCCTCTATTTTGCATGGTTTCGGGCGCAACGTTAAAATCCACTAATTGGAGAGCGGCATGACCGAAAAAGGTCATAATACTCGAGCCTGCATTCACCAACGAGTCTATTCGGGACGATGCGGCTTGCTGTACAGGGTCGGTGCTTGTTTTTTGGAACGTATATACCCGTGCGCCGATGTTTGGCTGTTGTATCGTATTTTTGAGGTCGGTCATATAGCCAGGAATAGACGGGACATCTTGCGCACCAATAAAGTGCATCACGTTTTTCATCCAATCCTTGTTCGCCTGCGTTGGCGCGGCAGCGATATTCGCTTCGTATTCTTTTACTTTTTTGAGATACACTTTCACGTCCGTACCGTTACTCGCCGATAGACGACCTACGGGAATAACAGGCGTATTGGTATTGATACCCGCCATCATCAGGTTGTCCGAACTCGGCAACCCGAACGTAGGCACTAAGGAAGTGCTACCCGAGCGCACCGCGTTCATCCAGTAGCCCTTGCCCAGCAAGAACACATATTTAGGATTGACGATAAATTTTCGCTTAGCAAACCAACCGAAATTACGCATACTAAGCGGGTGTTGATCTACGCCGTAGGCGAACTGATTGTAGAGGTCGTTTGCATCTACGATAATTGGTTTCTGAAAGCCGCTTATTTTGCGATAATTAGCGTATTCTTGTACCCAGTCGTTGCCTTGTCCGTCGTTGCGCAAAGCAGTGTTAGTAATAATAATATAATCGCCTTGATTCGCCGCAGCCGTATAATTTACAAAATTAACAGCCGCAAATATAGGCGAGCTACTCACATAACCAGGCGTTGCGCCGTTAGCGCGAAGATTAAGCACGCGCCCTTGATTTGACGGCGGCAACACAAACTTAACTACGCCATTTTCTAATACGGTTTGAATGCGCAGGTTGTAGGTGAGGTCGTACAGCACGGGCGGAATACTCGCGCTGCCAGCGTTGCCAGTTGCAAAATTGGTGATTTCAAAATAACGAGATTGGTTGCTTGCCGCAACCGTAAAATCGAAACTACTTTTATTCTCAAAATCGAAAGTATGCGGATAATCTATCGTGACCGATGCCACCGCGTGTTTGTCCAAACCGCCTAATAAACCCTTTATTTTTAAGGTATTAGTGGCATTTACAGTGCTATTAGCTACTTTGAAACGAAAGTTTTTGAGTAGAATGCCGTTGCTCGCGAAGGTACGCAAAGTGTTGCCGTTCCAGCTGATTTGTGTATTATGACTTACGTTTTCGCGCAGCTTCAACCGTAGTTTTATAACGCTGCTGTCGCCTGCCGCGTACAGCATTTTGGGCGTGAGCGTCGCGTTCGACTCCAAATAGCCCTTGTACTCGTAGCCACCGTTTAAGCCCCAGCCCTTGTAATTCACGTCGGAGCGGTTGGCACCACCAGCATAATCCAAGCCTGCTGTCCAGTTGTCAAAATCTAACATCGGATAAAACGGCTGTCCCGCCGTTGCCATAAAAAACGTCTCTTTCGGTGCTAAACCGCCTGCCGCTACGCCGTTGCTCGCTGTGTTGTAGCGGAGCGGATTAGGCGCGCTGTTCCACGTCAAGAAGTACGGCGAAGCATCAGTTATCCAACTATAATTGGGCGAAAACCATTTGGAGGTGTCGCGCAGCATAAATTGATCAATATAATTAGGCTGTGGCTTAGCGTAAAACTCGATATAAAAACCAGTAGCTACCAAACCTGTATCCGACACAAAAATCGGAATTTCTTTGCCCATATTATACATACGAAGCTGCTTGCCGCGCAAACCTGACAGATTGGCAGCACCTACCACCGTTTGCAGTTGCGCGTAACCTACTTTTATCACGCCTTGCGCCGTGCTGCTTATTTTATAATATTTTTGGCTGTAATTAATCCATTCGTTGCCATACAGCGTATCCGTCCCGACTACCATTTGCGCGGCAGCGAAACGACTTACTCCTATTAGCAAAACAAAAATGAGCCAACGATTGAAATTATTTTTTTTCATCATATTGATAATAAAGTTAGAAATATTTTTTGGGCAGATATTTTTTTATTGATAATTTGACTACAATTACTCCTCGTCTTCTATTTTAATCGCATTCTTAAAATAATTAAAATTAAGGTCGGCGATAAGCGAAATAACGTGCGAGTAAGTGTTGAGCGACGTGTTGCCTACGTTAGTATAGGCGTAATCTAAACGGATTTTGAATAATTTAATACCTACGCCAATATTAGGCTGCATAGTTTGCACAGGCGCGCCCTGACTGTCGGTATATTTCTGAAAATTATTCACGCCGCCGCGCAAAAACACCATATCATTATAGCTCGTTTCCAAACCTATGTACGGGTCGATGCTGAACGGCTTTGCGCTAATCAGTACGTTGCGTCGTCCGTCGGTCGTGATATTGAGGTCGGTAGTTGCGGTCACGCCAAACTTGCCAAACTGCTTTTGGTAGCCAAAACCCAAAACGATTTTGGGGCGCGTGATTTCGGTGCTGCGAATCGGCACTACGTTATCCGCAAACGCCAACGCCTCTTTTTCTTTTTGTGTAAACGTGAACGACCAGGCATTAAATGTAGTGGTCAAGTCGTGTACCATTGCGCCTAAGCGCAAACCGTTTCGGTTGCGATACTGCACGCCACCGTCTAAGCCAAAGCCCCAAGCCTTAGCAAATTGCCCTACCGTTCGGTGTATTATTTTGGCGTTACCGCCAACGGTAAGTCCTTCTATACCAGTGCGTTGCGCATAGGAAAGTAGCACCGCATAGTCGGCTGCCGAAAACTGCGTTACGCGGCTGTAATCGACCGTTCCGTCGCTGTTGTAGAGCGAAAGTGTATTCGGAATATTATCTACGCCGAACCGAATGACCGACAATCCGACCGTCCGCATCGAGTCCGCTAGCGGGTACACCGCGCCCAAATAGTCGTATTTGGTGATGCCCGCAAACATTTCGGAGTGCTGCAAACCGATTTGTACGGGTCCTTTGTACTGCATCAAACCCGCAGGATTCCAGTAGCCCGCCGTCACGTCGTCGGTGATAGCGACGTGCGCGTTGCCCATGCCTTGCGCTCGTGCGCCCGTACCGATATTCAAAAATTCATTGCTGTACTTTTGCGCCGCAACGGTGTTAGCGATAAGCGCGAAAAGCAAAAATGCTTTCAGTTTGTTTTTCATTTGTGGTTAATTTATTTTTGTACAATAATTAAAGTGATTAGGTGTGATGCAATGACACTATAATAGATAACGAATATATAACGTTTTTTTAACGTGATTTGCTGCCTGCGTAATAAAATATTTACCAAAATGCCAAAATATTTACGCGTTCGCGATAAGCATAGTTTTGTAAGTACCTGACAGCTAATAAACACGGTTATAATCCTCGCTTATTTTAAAGCTAAACGTTAGCTTACGCACGTTTATTTTAAAATTTCGCTTTACGGATAACCTTGTTTATTTTGCGACATCTACTTATTACCAATCAATATTGAAAATATAACCGACCAAATCCCCGAGCTTCAAGCGCGCCTAATAGCAAGCGTTTGTTTCTAAAAAAATATATTCCGCATCTTCTTATTCCTATTCCATGAAAATAACAAAACTTATCATTCCTGATTTTCAGCAGTTCCGCGACTTCGAACTCGACCTGACAAATCCCGATACGGGCAAGCCGCTAGATAAAGTGTGCTTCATAGGTACGAACGGAACAGGAAAAAGTACGATTTTGAAGATATTAGATGATTGTGCGTGCCTTTCATTTCCTCTGCTTCCATTACAAATTAGGTTCAGTGGTATTATTCAGT
>JAYWGJ010000270.1:0-5570 GCA_043778315.1 Saprospiraceae bacterium
ATAGCTTTCACTTTCGCCAAAAAGTTGTTCAAGGCGTTTTCTTTTTGCCAAGCTAACGATACTTGCACGAAAGTTTTGATGCTCAAACCCATCGCTTGCGCGTTGATAGCGGCATGGTAGCTTTGGATAATTTCAGACTGCTCGAGCTTTTTTACGCGCTCCAGAGTAGGTGCGGGCGATAAACCGATTTGTTTAGAAAGGTCGAGGTTGGTTATTTTTGAGTTTTCCTGTAAAATTTCAATAATTTTCAGGTCGATTTTGTCTAATTTGTACGGAACCATGATTTTGTTGCAGAATTTTTTTAAAGATAATTAAATTTTGTAGAAGCCTTATTTTCTACTACGATGCAAAGGTAAGCATAGTTCACAATATATGCAAATATTTTTTGCATAAAAACAATATTTTCTTTTGTTTAATACTAAAAAAAAGGTTTAAACGATATTCTGTATGGTACAATGCGTTTTTAGATTGTGATTTTTAGTTGTTTTAGCGCGTAGCGCAACAATATAATATTTTGAATAGCGGCTAATATCGCATAAAGTACATTTATATCAAGTGGTCAAAAGTAATAGTTCGGCATTTTCATCAAAATTAAATTTGGTTAAAACCAAATTTACATCACTTTATTCACACAATTTAATTTTGTAAAACACTGTAACAAAAAAATTATTTATTATCGAGGCATCGAACCGCCCGTTTCGTTCGTTTGATATATAGATGTATATTTATACACTATATATATGGTATGGTTTTGGTTTTAGGTTAAGAATGGTTTATAGAAGAACGAAGTGCATCGCATAGCCTAATTGGTTGCGTGATGCGCTTCGTTTTTTTTGTCGATATTTGAACGTGGATATATTTATTGTACAATACAAACTAACAAAACTCCTTTATTTCTTTTTTTTTACAATAAAAATTCCGTTCTTTGCGGTTGTTTTTTTATTATAAAAAATCAAAAAAAGTTCTTTATATAAATTATCTATGCTCAGTCGGAGAAACATCAGAATCAAAATCATGCAATTGCTGTACGGCGCGACCGTCAGCGAACGCACGCTGACCCCAAAAATAGCCGAAAATCTTTACCGCGAGCAGGTGTCGCGAAGCTACGACGCTTTTTTGTTCACCTTAGAGCAGATGAGCCGCATCATCGGCTACACCGAACGCGACGCTGCCGTGCAACTCAAAAAACTGACGCGGCAACTCACCGACGACGACTTCAACGACCGTTTCATGCGCAACGACATCGCGCAGCTACTCCTCAAAAGCAATCCGCTTTTTGAAGCCGTAAAAAGCAAATTACTGAACGTGTATATAGATGCCGACCTCACGCGCAAATACTATAACGAGTTCAAGAAAACGGACGCTTTTGTAGCCTACAGCCAAGCAATAGATGTACAAACTGACGAAAATCATCGCGCTATTTTGCTCGATTTAGTCCGTTTTTTGTTTGCCAACGATGCTTTTATCGATAAATTAGACGACCATTTTGCGACGTGGGAAGATGACAAATCGCTCATCATCGGCGCAATAAAGCGCGTAATAAAAGGGCTGCCGCTACAAACCGACTTCGTAAGCCGCTACCAACCTGACGAGCCGACCGTAGGCGAATTTGGTAGCCTGCTGCTCTTCAACGTCGTGTCTTACAGCACCGAAATAGAAGACCTCATCAAGCCGAAACTCCAAAATTGGGACATAGAGCGCGTGACCATCATCGATAAAATATTTTTGACGATGGCAACCGCCGAAGCCCTCTACTGCCCTACTATTCCAACTAACGTTACCCTCGACGAATACATCGAGCTGTCCAAACTATACAGCACCGAGCGCAGTAAAGAGTTCATTAACGGTGTTTTAGATGGTCTGTTTAAGGATTTGGAGACCCAAGGGCGCATACGAAAAATAGACCGCAGCACGGCATTCGAAGCCTAAATGTAGCCTAAATAGCTGTCACAAAAGACACTCAAAATTATTTTTTTTAAAAATATGTATATAAATGTTTGTATAGTAACTATTATATTATAATTTTATGCCAATATTGCAACATAAATATTTATACTATAACAGTTACCATAATTTATTTGTATCACATTCGTTTTAACCAATATTGGGGGTGTAGTAGGTAAAACCGACTGTACGCATTCTTATACTAAAACTATTTTTTATGAAAAAAGGATTACTCCTTCTTGCGTTCGTAGCCACCGCGTTTCAACAAGCGGCTCACGCACAAACCTCAGATGCCAAAAATGCCATCGGCGTATCGGCGATGTACAACGATTTTTTAGCTCCGATACAAGAATCGCAATGGTTCGTATTTTCGCACAAAACCTACGGACAAGAGTTTAGCTACTCGCGTTTTCTCACGCCGTCGTTTAATCTCCGTTTGCCTGTAAGTATCGGAACGGTCGACTACCCGTATGGCGCGGTCGTGAACGGCGCGCCCGTAGGCGGCTACCGCAAATCGGTAGGCGGAACGCTCGACGCGCAGCTATTATACAAATTCAATAACGGCTATGTGTTAAAAGAAGACGCAGTTATCGCACCCTACGTTTACTTAGGTGTAGCGGCTGTGGGCGGTATGTACAACCCCGAGCTACCCAAAAACTACGATGTTTATTTGCCGTTCGGCGCAGGTTTAGGCTTCCGCTTGTCGCAACATATCTACCTCACGACCGAAGCAGGCTATCGCCGCTCGATAGCCTTAGAAAAACATAATTTCTTGCTTAAAGCGGGCGTAAACTTTCTGTTTGGCAAACCAGCCGACCGCGACGGCGACGGCGTTTCTGATAAAGACGATACTTGTCCAGACACACCAGGCTTGGCGGCACTCAAAGGTTGCCCAGACGGCGACAGCGACGGCATTGCCGATAAAGACGATAAATGCCCAACAGTGGCAGGTTTAGCCGCATTCAACGGTTGCCCTGATACCGACGGCGACGGCATCACTGATGCAGACGATACTTGTCCGACAGTAGCGGGTTTGGCAGCATTTAAAGGTTGCCCCGATACGGACGGCGACGGTGTGACCGACGCAGCAGACAAATGTCCGACAGTGGCAGGTTTGGCAGCATTTAACGGTTGCCCTGACACCGACGGCGACGGCATCACCGACGCAGAAGACGGCTGCCCAACCGAAAAGGGCTCGAAAGAAATGAACGGTTGCCCAGACGGCGACGGCGACGGCATTGCTGATAAAGACGACAAATGTCCAATCGTGAAAGGCGTTCGCGAAAACAACGGCTGCCCAGCAGTGGTAGTAGATACCGACGGCGACAGCATCGCCGATAAAGACGACGCTTGCCCAACGGTACGCGGTATTGCAGCACGCAAAGGCTGTCCAGCAGACGTTGCGCCAATAATAAACCCACCATTAGTGACAGACACCGACGGCGACGGCATTGCTGATAAAGACGATAAATGCCCAACCGAGGCGGGTGTGAAAGAAAACTTCGGTTGCCCGATAAAAAAAGCAGTCACTTTCTCGTTTGATAATATTTTATTTGAAACGGGCAGCGCAGTCCTCAAACCGCAATCGTTCGCTACGCTCGACCAGGTAGTGACCATCATGCGCGACAACGGCAAACACTCTGCCGATATTCAGGGTCACACCGACAGCCAAGGTAACCCAGCTAAAAACCTCGCGCTCTCTGTGGCTCGTGCCAAAACTTGCTTAGACTATTTGGTAAGTAAAGGCATTGCGGCAAGCCGACTAAGCTCCGAGGGCTTAGGCGACAAAATGCCAGTAGCGGATAACAAAACTGCCGACGGCAGAGCGCGCAACCGTCGCGTAGAATTTAAGTTATCTTTAAAGTAATATTTGATTATTAAAATAAAAAAGATGCGGCTATGGTGTACATAGTCGCGTCTTTTTTTATTTTTAAAAACGTATTACACTACTATATAATATTTTTATTGAAAGCACTTAAAAAAACACTACCCCTCTGCGGCTTTGCTCCTCTGCTTCTCCGCGTTTAAAAAATTTGTACACTCAAAACAACTTGCTTCTTTGCATTTAAAAAACTTTTATACTTAAAAAAAACTTCGCCCCTCTGCGGCTTTGCTCCTCTGCTTCTCCGCGTTTGAAAAACTCTCGCGCACAAAAATTTTTGCTTCTTTGTATCTAAAAAACACTTGTACTTAAAAAACCCTTACCTCTCCGCATCTAAATTGTTACAAAAACTACTTTTTTATTTATAAAAACCAAAACCAATTATGTTAAAAAAAATATTTATTGTGTTGTTAGCTGCTGCCTTGATAGGCAATGTGTCGGCACAAACTAGCGAGACCAAAAACTCGGTTGGCGGCTCGTTTATATGGAACAATTTTCAGGGTCCGCTTGGCGCAATCAAAGACATCAAGCTACAAGACAACGATTTTCAGGGCTTCAGTTTCAACTACGCTCGTTTTTTGAACAAATCGTTCAATGCGCGTGTACCGCTCGGCTTCGGTACGATGAATTATCCTACTTTTATTGACAAAAATAAAGTCATCACAGAAACCCAAAGTACCACAGTTGGTAGCTTAGGTTTACACCTAATTTATAAATTCAACAATGGCTATATACTACAAGAGGAGGCGTTTGTCGCGCCTTATTTATATGCAGGTATCAACGGCTTGTATGGCGTTCCTGATGCCAAAGTAAAAAATAGCAACTTAGATTTTACAGTGCCAGTAGGCGCAGGTATCAAGTTCCGTTTTGATGAGGTTTTGAATATTTTTATCGAAGCGGATTATAATAAAAGCCTCGTGGTCGGTAAAGATTTTATCTCTCCCAAAATCGGCGTAGCGTTTCTATTAGATAAACTGAAAGATACGGATAAAGATGGTATTTCTGATAAAGAAGACGCTTGTCCGACGGTACGCGGTCTGCTTGCTTTTAAAGGTTGCCCAGATACCGACGGCGACGGCATCACCGACGCGGACGACGGCTGCCCGACCGAGAGAGGCACGAAAGAGATGAACGGTTGCCCAGATACCGACGGCGACGGCATCACCGATAAGGACGACAAATGTCCAGACGAAAAAGGCACAAAAGAGATGAACGGCTGCCCCGATAAAGACGGCGACGGCGTAGCCGATAAGGACGACAAATGCCCAGACGTGGCAGGTTTAGCCGCAATGAACGGTTGCCCAGACGGCGACGGCGACGGCATCACCGACGCGGACGACGCTTGCCCTGCGGTAGCGGGTTTGGCAGCATTTAAAGGCTGCCCTGATACGGACGGCGACGGCATTGCCGACAAAGACGACAAATGCCCGACCGAAAAAGGCATAGCCGAAAATTTCGGCTGCCCGAAGGTAGAACCCGTGAAAGTGGTAGAAGCTGTGAAAATAATAGAAAAAGACACGGACGGTGACGGTATCTTAGATAAAAATGATAAGTGTCCGACCGAAGTAGGCGTAGCCGAAAACTTCGGTTGCCCAATCAAAAAAGAGGTTACTTTTACTTTTGATAATATCTTGTTCGAAACGGGCAAATCGACGCTCAAAGCGGAGTCGTTCGCTACGCTCGACCAAGTAGTAACGATACTCAAAAACAATCCGAACCACCGCGCTAATATCGCGGGACACAC
>JAYWGJ010000271.1:0-5566 GCA_043778315.1 Saprospiraceae bacterium
GCGTGCTGCTTTACGGCGACTACGATGTAGATGGCACTACGTCCGTCGCGCTCATGCACGGATGCTTAGAAAATCACCTCGAAAACCTCGATATTTACACGCCCGATAGATATAAAGAGGGCTACGGCATCTCTAACGAAGGCGTGGAATATGCCCATCAAAACGGTATAACCTTAGTGATTGCGATGGATTGCGGCATAAAAGCGGTGTCACAAATTGCGTTAGCCAACGAATACGGTATTGATTTTATCATTTGCGACCATCACGTTCCCGACGACGTGCTGCCTGCCGCCGTTGCCATTTTGGACCCGAAGCGGAGTGATTGCGTCTATCCGTTCAAGGAATTGAGCGGTTGCGGTATCGCGTTCAAATTGGCGCAAGCCTACTTGCAAAAAAATAATTTACCCGTAGAAACCATCGTCAAAACGCTCGATTTATTGGTCACGAGTATCGCTTGTGACGTGGTGTCGATGCGCGACGAAAACCGAGTTTTGGCTTATTTTGGCTTAGAACAACTCAATACCGACCCGCGTCATGGCATTCGCGCCTTGATAGAAGAGCGCGGCAAGACGTTTCCAGTAGATATTAATGATTTGGTTTTTGGCATCGGCCCGCTTATCAATGCGGCAGGACGGCTCGCCGACGCACGGCTCGCCGTCCGCCTGCTGCTCGCAGCCGACCCCGAAACGGCAAAGGACTTGGCGCAGCAACTTACGCAGCAGAACAATTTGCGCCGCGAAGTAGAGGTTGATATTATGAAATTGGCGCACGAATTGGCGCAAAAGGATTTTGACGCAGGGCGCAAAAGTCTAGTACTTTTTTCCCCCGATTGGCACAAGGGCGTACTCGGTATTGTGGCGGCGCGCATCGCCGAGCAGTGGCATCGCCCGACGGTGATACTGGCCGAAATGGAGGGTAAAATCATGGGTTCGGTGCGCACAGTTGCCGAATTTGACGTATATAAGGTGTTGCACAGTTGCCAAGATTTGTTGGTAAGCTTTGGCGGACACGCCTTTGCGGCGGGTTTAGTGCTGTTGCCCGAAAATCTCGAGGCGTTTAGCGCACGGTTTGAGGCAGCCGCACAAGCCGACATCAGTCCCGCTATGATGATACCCGAGCTACACATCAGCGCAATGCTGCCGCCGTCGGCTATCACCGATAGTTTTTACAATACTTTAAAGCAGTTTGCGCCGTTCGGACCCGACAATATGCGCCCTGTCTTTCTCGCGCTCAACCTGAAAGAGGAGGGTTTGGTGCGCGCCTCCGCTAATGGCGCGCACCTACTCGTAGGCATCAGGTTGCCTGACGGAAAGGTGATGCAAGGAGTTGCCTTCGGCTTAGGTCACTTGCTCGAGGATTTCCGTTACGCCAATTTTGATATGTGTTATGTATTAGACGAAAGCACCTATAACGGCAAAACAAGCCTTCGGTTTCAGGTGCGCGACCTCAAAATAAAGGCTTCTCAAGCGTATGAGGTGTAGTTATAACAAAAAAAACGGCTTACCTTCCACAAGAAGATAAGCCGTTTTTTTATTAGAGAAATCAAGTTATAACTTGCATTATTTACCCATTTCTATGCGCTCCGTATCTGATTTTGCTTCAAAACGCTTGCCGTCGATAGTTCCCAAAATAGTAAACTCGGTACGACGGTTTTTCTGATGCTCCTCTTCGGTACACTTCACATTACGGTCGCATCTATTCACCAATTTTGTTGCGCCGTAGCCCTTGGCACTGATGCGCGCTCTATCGATACCTTTACTAACAAGATATTCTACTACTGCGTCGGCGCGGCGTTGCGATAATCCTACATTTTTGGTTATGCTACCGCGTGAGTCCGTATGCGAACCTATTTCTACTACCAAATCGGTATTGTCTTTCAAAAAAACAAGTAGATTATCGACCGCAGGTCGGCTTTCGTCGCGTAGGTCGGCTTTACCATAATCCCAATAAATATTATTGGCAACAAAAGTAATCTGCTTATTTTCTTTTTTAGCTAAATTGAAATCAACATTAATCGGCGCGGCAGGCGTTGTTTTAGTAGGCGTTTTAGGAGCGTCGGGCAGCGTCGTTTTCACATCTTTGGAGGCTACCAAATATCTGTCCATATTCGCTTTCACCTCATATTTGCCGTCTTCACGCGCCATGAACTTATAATGTCCGTTTTTATCGCTCACGCTCGTTTGCACCACCAAACCTTTTTCGTCAATCAACTGCACCTCTACACCAGACAAAGCGTTGCCCTTGCGGTCTTTAATGTCACCAGCTATCTCTACTTCTTTACGTTTGTCGCTATCGAGTTCTATGCGAACCCGCATCTGTGAGCCTGCTTTTTTATCTTTGGTAGAAATGGATTTAGAAGCTGATTTATAGCCGTCGGCAGACGCTGCATATTCACAAAACTTATTGACAGGAAGTTCTAAGGTGAACTTGCCGTCTGCGTCAGTCATATAGTTATGTGTACCACAATCAGAGCCGATTTTAGCATTTTCTATCGCTTTGCCTGTTTGCTTGTCCACCACCAACACATCTACTTGTATTGCTAGGCGGCTGAACGAATAAATATCGTCGCCCGTCACACCGCCATTGCGGTTAGAAGTATAGAAGCCGTAAGTGCGGTCCGCGCTCATCGTAAACCCAATGTCGTCCTTAGGCGAATTGATAGGATAACCTACATTTGCTATTATACCATCACCATCTAAGCCCGTTTTTGTGCTATAAATATCGTATCCGCCTAAACCTTTATGACCGTCGGAGCTAAAAAATAAATCTCCCGAAGGGTGTATAAATGGGTGTATTTCGTTGGTTTCCAAATTGATGACGGGTCCCATATTTTCGGGTGCCATCCAGCGTCCCGACTCATCCATAGTTGATTTATAAATGTCGTAGCCACCAAAACCGCCAGGCATATTAGAGGCTAAATACATCGTTCTGCCGTCCGCGGCGAGCGACGCATGACAAGTAGAATACTCGTCAGAATTGAAGGGCAGTCCTTTCGGCTCGCTCCAATTTCCTTTAGCATCTTGATTACTGGTATATATTTTCAAACGTTTGATGCCACTATCATCTTTGCCGCTTTGATTAGTGCGCGTGATGTACGCGGTCATACCGTCGGGCGAAAAAGCGATAGGTCCGTCGTGAAAAACAGTATTCAAACCTGCGAATTTAACAGGTTTGGTGTAGCCCTCTGTCATTTTTTTATCGGTACAACCCGCCGCTTTCACACCTACATAATATAGGTCTAAAAAGGCTTCGCCATTGTACGCCGAAGTAGTTTTTACGGCAATACCTGTGTCGCGCGAAGAGGGAAACACAAAGCCTTGTTTGTACAGGCTCGGCGCAAAATCAGTATAATTACTGTTTACGAAAGAAGGTAGGGCTTTTATTTCGTAAAACTCTACGCTTTTGCTCAATATATCAGACACGACAACCGACTCACACGATGCAGCCAAATATATCCCGCGAAGGTCATCAGGTACTAAGCGCGAATACTCGTCAAAGTAGCGTTTTGCTTGCTCTATCTTACTGTTGCTTTGTAGTGCCATACCCAAATATAGCTTGTGTATAGGTTTAGCTTCGGGAAGTTGCACCACAAAACTATACCAATATTCCGCCTCGCCTGAGTTACCGAGGCGGCGAAAACAGTCCGCCAATTTTATTTTGGCTTCGGCTACATCTACTTTATCTAATAGCTCCAAATATAAGCCAACAGCTTTTTGCAGGGCTAATTGACTATAAGCTTTATTAGCTTCTTTAAGTAGTCTTCTTTGCGCAAAACTTTGATTAGGCATAAATCCTAAAAGCACAATAATTAATACGAAGGTAGAAAAAAAACGGTTCATACGGGGAGTCTTTAAGGAAAAGAAGGGTGATAAATTTGCTGTCGGTAGCACTAAATAACTTTTGTAAATGCGCGAGAGTCGGCTTACTCACGGCTTTTATATTGTTGCAAATTATATGCCAAATTATCTTAATATGTATAATAAATAAAATAATCACGAATATATAATCTTTGGAGCAGTTTCGTAGTATCACTGATACTTTATACAAAATTAAGTCTATTTTAATATATGATAAATAATTTTAATGTGACAAATAAATATTTGTGACAGTATAACACTAAAAAATGAGTGGTCAAAATAAGCCTGTGACTTTATAATTTCATCAATATTTCACTATCACAATCTACTATTTATAATAAAAGTAGTAAAAAATAGAAATTATATAAAAAAATGAGCTTATTTTGTGACATTAAAAAAATTAAAACTTTTTATTTACATATAAATATAAAAATATAAAAAATACAGATTTTATTAGAAAATACGCGGCGGCTCTATGTTCGCTATTTCGCGGCGAAACCCATACGATACTAATACTTGGAATGCACCGCCGCCAGCCTTGCCAATGGTACTTAGCGGAAAATCGTAGGACGCGCCAAATTTCAAGCCGTTTTGTAGCTTATAAGTTGCCCACACATCGAACGAGTCGCCGTTGCTCATCTTAGTAGTAGAAGCTACAGCGGTGCGATATGCCGCGCCTAGTTGAGTCCGCTCCGAGAATAAAAGTGACAAATCTATATCCAAAGTGGAAGGCGCATTCACGCCGTTTGGCTGCTGTTTCTCGAACCAGCCCACACTTTTCAGTACTATATACGGTTTAAATTGTAAGCGCGGATTGATGTAAAAATTAGTCCCCGCCGTGACTAAGTAATGTCGGTATTGTCGCGCTATCATATTATTAGTGATGCCTTTATCGCCCAGGTCAAATTCCAAAATATGCGGCACAGAGAAGCCCGCAAAAAAGCTCGGGTGTTGGTACAACAAGCCCGCACCAACGTTCGGCAGCCAGTAGTTTGGCTGTGAGTCGGTCGTGAAAGCGGGGTCGGCAGCGTCTTTCGCTACCAATTTTGTCCAATTACTGCGCCAATTTAGTATGCCCGCGCTCATGCCTACGGCTAATTTGCCCTGTCCGATTTTCACGCGATAAGCGTAAGAAGTAGTGAGACTGATTTGGTCGGTCGGTCCGATAGCATCTTTAAATAAGGTCAATCCGAGTGCCACTTTTTTGTTAAAAACGGGCGAGTGAACGGTTAGCGAGGTGGTTTGCGGTCCGCCATCTACACCAGCCCACTGCTGCCGATGCAGCGCGGTGACGACCATATAGTCTTCGCTGCCCGCAACGGCAGGGTTGTAAATCAATCCATTAAAAATGTATTTGGTAAAAGTGGGGTCTTGTTGCGCGTTGGCAATCGGTGTAGCCGCAAAAAACGCAACTACTAGGAGGGCGAAGCCAATTAAGTTTTTCATTTATTTTAATTTTTTGAGCCGCAAGTGGAATGATAAATATATTGCTTTCCGCTTGCGGCTATTGGTTTGCAATTTTATCGTTGTATTTGTAAGTATCCTTTGTAAGATTTATCTGAGCCATCGTTGAGTATCAGGGTGTAAAAATAAGTGGCATCGGGCAGATAGCCGCCGCCGTAAGTGCCGCCCCAATCGTTGGTATAGCCTATTTTTTCATACACCAAGCCGCCCCAACGGTTAAAAATTTGTAGTTCGCTGTTCGGATA
>JAYWGJ010000272.1:0-5539 GCA_043778315.1 Saprospiraceae bacterium
GCGCTCTTGGGTTACGCACCCAACGTATGGTTCAAAATCCCTTGGGTTTCGGCACTCGGCATCGACTTTCACGTCGGTATGGACGGCGTATCTATGCTCATGGTTTTGCTCACCGTCGCGCTCGTGCCGCTCATCATCGCGACCGCAAAACGCAAAGACTTCAATAGCCAATTTTATGCCTTAATCATGCTCATGCAGGGCGCGCTAATAGGCGTGTTCACGGCACGAGACGGCTTTTTATTTTATATTTTTTGGGAGCTTGCGCTAATCCCAATCTGGTTTATTTGCTTAGTTTGGGGCGAAGAAGGACGGCAGCGCATCACCATGAAATTCTTTATTTACACCTTATTAGGCTCGTTATTCATGCTTTTAGGCATGATTTACTTGTATTTACACACGCCTGGTACGCATTCGTTCAATTGGATTTTATTGACGCAGGCACACAAAACGATGTCCGTAACCGAACAATCGTTCGTATTTTGGGCAATGTTTTTGGCTTTTGCAGTCAAAATGCCCGTATTTCCATTCCACACTTGGCAGCCCGACACTTACACTAATGCACCTGCGCAAGGCACGATGTTATTGAGCGGAATCATGTCTAAAATGGGCGTTTTCGGCTTGATGTACTGGCTGTTGCCGATGGTGCCGCAAGGCGTAGCGCAATGGAAAGACGTTGCTATCATTTTATCTATCATAGGTATAGTTTACGGCAGCGTGATTGCGATACAACAACGCGACCTCAAACGCCTCGCGGCGTACTCTTCGTTTGCACATATTGGCTTGATTTCGGCGGGCGTTTTCGCGGGTTCGTTCACGTCGCTGCAAGGCGCGACGATGCAGATGCTCGCGCACGGCTTCAATATTGTCGCCTTATTTTACATCATCGATTTAATAGAACAACAAACTGGAACGCGCCGCATCGACGGCTTAGGCGGTATCGCTATCGCAGATAAACCGTTCGCTGTTTTGGCATTTATAATCGTACTTGGCAGCGTAGCAATGCCATTGACCAACGCATTTGTAGGTGAATTTATGTTGCTAATGGGCGTTTTTAATTACAACGCTATCGCTGGTGTTTTTGCAGGTACGACCATTATTTTGGGTGCAATTTATATGTTAAAAATGTATCGCGGCGCGTTTTTTGGCGAAGCGACTGTTGTTACACAAAAAAATTACCTCGACGGAACCGCGTTTTTTGTCTTGGCTACCTTAGCGGCGATTGTAATTATTATGGGCGTTTGCCCAAAACCGTTTATGGACTTGTCGCAAACCGCGATTCAAGATTTATTAACGACGACTTTCTAAATAAAATTACACTTTTTAATGCTTTTTCGCTTTGCGCAAATAAAACGCTTAGAAGTGAAGGAAAAAATAAATCATGATTACTTTAATACTATTAACCATTTTCGCTATCATCAGCTTGACGACCGAAATGCTCGGTATGCGCAAAGCTGCAACTTGGACTACGCTGGTCGGTTTGCTTGCCGCAATCGGCGTGAACGTGTACGAATGGGGCGCGACCGATGCTATTTTTAGCAATATGATGATTACCGACAATTTCGCCCGTGCGTTTTCTATCGTGCTGTTTGGTGTCGCTGCCATATTGGTGTTGGTGTCGCCGCGTTTTTTCGAAACTTATCCGACAAATCGCCCCGAAAACTACGCTTTAATGCTGTTTTCGCTAGTAGGCGGCGTGATGATGTTGGCATTCGGCAATTTATCGATGTTATTTTTGGGCGTAGAACTATTATCTATACCGATGTATGTATTAGCGGGAAGCGACAAACAAAATTTGCTTTCTAACGAAGCCTCGCTCAAATATTTTTTGATGGGTGCGTTCGCATCTGCCTTTTTGCTCTTCGGCATAGCATTAGTGTATGGCGCAAGCGGAACTTTCGACCTCACGCTACTCGGCACATACACAACAACGCACGCTACGGCATTGCCACCCATATTTTTAACAGGAATATTGATGATAATAGTAGCGATGGCTTTTAAAGTGTCGGCAGTTCCGTTGCACTTTTGGGCACCCGACGTGTACGACGGCTCGCCTACTTTGATTACGATGTTCATGGCAACTATTGTAAAAATAGCCGCTTTCGGGACATTCCTAAAATTATTCGTGATTGGTTTTTCGGGTGCGATGCCGCAATATATAGGCGTACTCGCCGCAATTGCCGCTATAACTATGTGTGTAGGTAATTTTTCCGCGCTGTTTCAGTCGTCATTCAAACGCATGATGGCATTTTCGGGCGTAGCGCACGCAGGTTACTTGATGATTGGTATATTGATAGCGAGCGCGTCGGCGTATTCGGCGGTTTTATATTACTCTATCGGTTATGCGGCTGCAACCGTTTCGGCATTTTCTGTGTTATTATTGCTTACTTTTCGTAGTCACAACGAAGAAGGCGAAGCGTTTAAGGGTTTAGCCAAAAAACACCCTGTTTTGGCAGCCGTCGCTACTATCGCAATGCTTTCGCTCGCGGGTATTCCGCCTACGGCAGGTTTTGTCGGTAAGTATTCTTTATTCGTTTTGGCAATACAAAACGGCTATATTTGGCTGGCGGTCGTCGGTATTCTCAATTCACTCATCAGCGTAATGTACTATTTAAGAATAGTAGTTTATATGTACACAGGCGACGCGCCTGATGATAGACCCTTAGAAATTCCTTTGGCGTACAAAATTGGTTTATTTATAACCACCTCAATTACGCTACTTTTTGGCTTAATGCCTGATTTATTAGCAAAATTACTAGGATAAAACCCATTTACATTTCAAAAATAAATATAAATATATGTTTTTCGAACTTACAGAAGAGCAACTCGCGGTGCAACAAGCGGCTCGTGAATTTGCGCAAAATGAACTAAAACCAGGCGTTATCGCTCGCGATACCAATATGACTTTTGCCACAGAACAAGTACGTCGGTTGGGCGAACTTGGTTTTATGGGTATGATGGTCTCGCCCGAATACAGTGGCGGCGGCATGGACACACTCTCGTATGTGCTAGCAATGGAGGAATTATCGAAAGTAGATAATTCTTGTTCGGTGTTGGTTTCTGTCAATAACTCTTTGGTTTGCTGGGGTATAGAGACCTTCGGTACTGAAGAGCAGAAGCAAACTTATTTACACAAATTAGCAACAGGCGAATGGATAGGCGCGTTTTGCCTCAGCGAACCCGAAGCGGGCAGCGACGCTACTTCGCAACGCACAACTGCCATAGATATGGGCGACCATTATCTACTGAACGGTACAAAAAACTGGATTACTAACGGCGGCTCGTCGCGAGTACACTTGGTAATCGCGCAAACTGATGCCGCAAAAGGACATAAGGGTATCAATGCTTTTATAGTAGATACGACTTGGGACGGCGTGATGATTGGTGCAAAGGAAGACAAAATGGGCATCAGAGGTAGCGATACGCATACTATTATGTACCAAGATGTACGAGTACCAAAAGAAAATCGCATCGGTGAAGACGGTTTTGGTTTTAAATTTGCGATGAAAACCTTAGCTGGCGGACGTATCGGTATCGCGGCGCAAGCACTCGGTATCGCCGCAGGCGCGTATGAACTTTCGGTGGCTTACGCCAAAGAACGCGCTGCTTTTGGCAAACCGATTGCGCAACATCAAGCAATTGCATTCAAACTCGCCGACATGGCGACCGAAATTGACGCGGCGCGTTTGCTCGTTTACCGTGCGGCATGGATGAAAGACGAACATTTGGATTATGCTACGGCTTCGGCGATGGCAAAAGTTTTTGCGTCAGAAACGGCAATGAAACACACCGTAGAAGCGGTGCAAATTCATGGCGGATATGGTTTTGTAAAAGAGTATCATGTGGAACGCTTGATGCGCGATGCTAAAATCACACAGATATACGAAGGCACATCAGAAGTACAGCGTATTGTCATCTCTCGAGATGTATTGAGCGGCAACTTATACGTTCCGATGTTTGCGCCAAGCAAAGTACACTAATTTTTATTGCTTTAAAATACAAAAACCCTCTTGCGTACAAACAAGAGGGTTTTTGAGTTTTAGTTTAATTTAGTTGGTCATCAAATCAAAAATACTAGATAACGCACTTTCGCTGCCTTGATAAAATTCTGTATAAGTACAGTTTCGGCAAGTTACAGAAGTAAATCGACGGCTTTCGACATCAAATATTTTTGACCAAAAGCCACCTGTAACCCGAATTTGACCTGTTTTGTAGTCTGTATGATTACATTTTGGGCATTTGTAGCCGCGTTGAGGTGGATTAAACGACATTTTTTGTTTTTTTATAATTATAATAATGTGAAAAATAAAGTATTTATATCGAAATAACCTTTTTATTATAAAAAAAGTTCCAATTGTGAAAAAAACCTTAGTTTTGGGCGCGTCGACGAAGCCCGACCGCTACGCTTATAAAGCAATTACGATGCTGCAACTGCACGGTCACGAGGTCGTTGCGGTTGGTAATGCGGTTGGCGAAGTTGGTAATATTACAATACAACAAGAATTACCCGAGCAAATCGACAACCTCGATACTATCACTTTATACCTTAATCCGTCGAGACAAGTACCTTATTATGATGCAATTATTGGTTTGCAACCCAAACGTGTCCTTTTTAATCCAGGTACAGAAAATAGCGATTTGGTCAATCTTTGCAACGAAAATGGCATCGCTACCGAGTACGCCTGCACCTTAGTTTTACTAAGTACGAGTAATTATTAGCCAATTATTAGTCAATTATTTGCGCTAAAAAATCAATTGGCATCAATTTTGTTATATTATTAATATCATTCATTTTAAAAATAAAAATATGAAAAAAATCGTATTCGCGGCAATCGGCATCGCTACAATTACTGCTTTTGGCTGTAAAAAAATTCAGGAATTAACGGAGTTCGATATTCCGTTGAACACGTCGTTTACCGTTCCCGCGCAAATTCCAAGTACGCCCTTGCCAGATATTCAAACACCAGGTATTCAAACAAATATACAAAAAACGTTTGAAAGTAATGGTACAGCAAAAGATTTGATTGACGAAGTGACCCTAAAGGAGATGAAATTGGTGGTGAATACACCAACAATGGGTACGCTCAATTTTTTGAAATCGGCAAAAATTTATATTAATGCAAAAGGTATGAGTGAGGCTTTGCTATCGAGCCGCGACTCTATTCCGCGCGATGTGAATACGATTGATTTTACACCGTCAAAGGCAAATTTGACCAATTATATCACAAAAGACTCGTTTTCGTTGCGCATACAAGTCGTGACCCGCGAACTAACTACTAACGAGATAAAGCTCGATGTGAAGACAAAATTTCATGTTAATGCGAAAATATTAGGTCAATGAAAATAATTTTGATTGTTTTGTAAAAAAATAATCGCTTTGGCAGCAAAAAAATGTATTTTTACGTTTTTTTGCTGCTTTTTATTTACGATGTTTTAAATTAGTGCTTAGTGTAGGAAATCCGTTGCGGCTACACAAATTAGTATTTTTCATATTTAATGGCAAAATATTATTTTGATTTTCAGGAAATATACGTTTAAATTT
>JAYWGJ010000273.1:0-2039 GCA_043778315.1 Saprospiraceae bacterium
GCGGCTTAACGCTAAAAAGGGTTTGCGCAAAGCGGCAGTATCTATATTCAGGGCTTGTGGAAGGTCAAACCACGCGAAGTAATTATTGGTCATAAGGAACTGCTAATTTGCAAAATTAGGGTTTTTATTTTGTTTTGAATACAAAAACATGATTTTTATATCTAAAAACTACTGGACAGTAAAAAATCCTAATGTGTATTGAGTTAAAAAACAGTTTTTTATGTCTAAAGAATGAAGAGAAAATAAGGTACTGAATATTGTTACACGGAATTTGCTTCGCCAGTTCGCGTTGCTCGTGCTGAGTCAAAACAAGACAGATTTGAGGCTGAACAAGCAAAAGCGATACTAAATCGCTTATGCGAAGTGAACGCACGAAGTGCTGCCGTGCATTGTAATGAACCCGAGCGAAGCGAACTGGCGAAGCAAATCTAACGCGGTTTTGGCATGAACAAAATAAAAGGTAGCAAAACTACCTTTTATTTGCAGTGAACGGGCGTAGCCCAGACAAGTCAGAATTTAGTAACTTATTTTGGACACGTTCCTAATGCAGTGTGTGTTAAATAAATTTGCATCAATTTATCTGCGAGTGTTAGTTTTCATAACAAAATCAAAATCTCCAAACGAGATTATTTAATCGACAATGTATTTAATCTTCTGCCTTGCAAACATAAAAATAAGGGTGTTTTACTTTTTTTATACAAAAACGAATTTTATTCTCCGAGAATAATAACTTTCATACCGCTATTCTGCAAAAATAATATACCATCACAAAACAAGATAATATTTACTAAAAAATAATCGTCATAAATAAAAAAATGATTATCTTTGCAGCGAAATAAAGAAAATCTATAAATTTAATGTCAGAAAAATAACTAAAATATATCAATAAAATTATGTCAGAAAAAAGGATAATTACGCTACGCCAAGCCTTGCGCGAAGCGATGCAGGAGGAAATGCGCCGCGACGAAACCGTCTTTTTGATGGGCGAAGAGGTAGCGGAATACAACGGCGCGTACAAAATCAGCGAGGGAATGCTGAAAGAATTTGGCGAGAAGCGCGTGGTAGATACACCGATTGCAGAACTCGGCTTTACGGGCATCGGCGTAGGTGCGGCGATACACGGCTTGCGTCCGATTATAGAGTTTATGACGTGGAATTTTGCGGTTTTGGCATTTGACCAAATCATCAATTCGGCAGCTAAAATATTGTCGATGTCGGGCGGACAGTTCAATTGTCCTATCGTTTTTCGCGGCGCGACGGGTTCGGCGGGGCAACTCGGGCAGCAGCATTCGCAGACCTTCGAGTCGTGGATGGCGAACGTTCCAGGTTTGAAAGTGATTTCGGTCACGTCGCCTTACGAGGCAAAAGGTTTGCTCAAAGCGGCAATCCGCGATAACGACCCTGTGTGTTTCATGGAGTCGGAGGTGTTGTATAATCCGCTCTCGAGCTACGAAAAATCAGCACCCGAATACCATTATGTCCGCGAATATTTTGAGCAACACGTTCCCGAAACGGAGTACGTTTTGGAGATTGGCAAAGCAAAAGTAGTGAAAACGGGTACTGATGTGACCATCGTTTCGTACAATAAAATGATGAAAGTGGCGTTGGTAGCCGCGCAATTGCTCGAGGACGAAGGCATCAGTGCGGAGGTCATCGACTTGCTGACTATCCGCCCGTTAGACCACGAAACCATCATCGAATCGGTCAAAAAAACAAACCGTTTGGTCGTTATCGACGAGTCTTGGCCCTTCGCAGGTGTATCGGCGGAGGTCGCGTACATGGTGCAAAAGCTCGCTTTTGACCACTTAGACGCACCCGTTACGCGCATCAACGGCGCAGACACATCAATGCCTTACGCGGGTACGTTGGTAGAGGAATATCTGCCGAACCCAGCGAAAGTAGTGGACGCGGTGAAAGCGGTGCTGTACGCGAGAGCGTAGGGGGATTTGGGAATTATAAATTATAAATTATAAATTATGAAAAACGCGCCGACCTCAGAACTGAGATTGGCGCGTTTTTTTTGTTGTTGTAATATCAAT
>JAYWGJ010000274.1:0-2037 GCA_043778315.1 Saprospiraceae bacterium
GCGCGCAATATAGAAGACGGCGGCTCGCTCACGATATTGGCTACAGCCCTTATAGATACAGGCTCGAAGATGGACGAAGTGATTTTTGAGGAGTTTAAAGGGACAGGAAATATGGAGCTTCAACTCGACCGCCGTTTGGCAAACCGACGCATCTATCCTGCCATCGACATCACGGCTTCGGGTACCCGCCGCGAGGACTTATTGATACCAAAATCGGTACTGGACAAAATATGGATTTTGCGGTCGCAAATGGCAGATATGAACACCGAAGAGTCGATGAATTTCCTATTGAAACACCTCAAAAACACGACCTCGAACGAGCAGTTTTTGTTGTCAATGAATAGGTAGTTTTTATTTATTTTGAAAAAAATCATTTAAGGTTGCCAAAATCGCTATTTTGATTTTATCTTTGCTTTTCGCAAAACAAAAAACTACGCATTGTATAGCCAAAAATGCTTATATTAATATTATAAAAATGCAAGAAGAAATAGATTTCGCGATAGACGCGGCAACGGAGTCGATGCGCAACGCGGTGCAACATTTGGAGCGCAGCTTGATAAAAATACGCACAGGCAAAGCCTCGCCCGACATGGTCGGCGGTGTGATGGTGGAGTATTACGGCGCGCAAACGCCGATAAAAAACGTAGCAACGGTGAGCATCACCGATGCGCGCACTATCACGATACAGCCTTGGGAGAAAAAAGCGATTGCCGATATTGAGCGTGCTATTTTCGCGAGCAACTTGGGCATGACACCGCAAAACGACGGTATTATGATACGCCTCGTAGTGCCGATTCTTACCGAAGAACGCCGTAAATTGTTGGTCAAACAAGCAAAAGGCGAAGGCGAAGAGAACAAATTGGGCGTTCGGGCGGCGCGTCGCGACGCTATCGAGGAGATTAGAAAAGCAGTGAAAAACGGCTACTCCGAAGACGGCGGCAAACGCGCCGAAGAGCAAATACAAAAACTTACCGACGAGCATATTTCGCGCATCGATAAACTCATTGAAGCCAAAGAAAAAGATATACTTACAGTGTAAATTTTTTAGCCTCGTAATTTTTTTATTAGCTACGACCAAAACCCAAAAAAACATGATTAGAGTAGATGGTATTCGAAAAACTTTCGGTGCGCAAGATGTCTTGAAAGGCATTGATACCGAGTTTCACGCGGGCAAAGCCAATTTGATTATTGGTAGAAGCGGCGCGGGCAAAACCGTTTTGCTCAAAATTTTGGTCGGTTTGGTAGAGCCTACGCAAGGCGGAATTTGGTACGACGAGCATAATTTTAGTGCGATGAATCAAGTCGAGCGCAAAAAAATACGCATGCAAATCGGTATGCTTTTTCAAGGCTCTGCGCTCTTCGACTCTATGAACGTGGAGGATAATGTCCGTTTTCCGCTCGATATGTTTACCCGACAAACGCGCCGCGAAAAAGACAAACGCGTCAATTATTGCTTGGAGCGCGTAGGACTGACGGGTACGAACAAAAAATATCCGTCCGAGATTTCTGGTGGTATGCAAAAACGCGTCGGCATCGCCCGTGCGATAGTACTCAACCCAAAATACCTTTTTTGCGACGAGCCGAACTCGGGACTTGACCCAAAAACATCTATTGTGATAGACCAACTCATTCACGACATCACGGTCGAGAACAACATCACGACCGTAATTAATACACATGATATGAACTCGGTGATGGAAATCGGCGACAATATTAATTTGCTGTATTTGGGCGAACTCGCGTGGCGCGGCAATAAAGAAGAGGTTTTGGAAAGTACCAACGAACTGATGCAAGACTTTATTTTTGCCTCGCCGTTTTTGCAGCGACTCCGCAACGCCTACTTAAAAAGGTAGATTTCAAAACCCGAAAATCACTTTTTGCGCGGCACCCAAATCATTTCTTTTGCTTGTACGGCTTGCGCTAAATGGCGCGACAGCACAAACAAATAATCGGACAAGCGATTTAGATATTGCAAGATAAGCGGGTCGAGCGGTTCACTTTCGTGCAACGCCGCCGCGAGGCGTTCGGCGCGTCGGC
>JAYWGJ010000275.1:0-21529 GCA_043778315.1 Saprospiraceae bacterium
CACAAGGTTTGTACCCCTCCGATGTTGCCACCCGACGGCGTGCGCTCTTACCGCACATTTTCACCCTTACCGTTTTGTGATGTCACAAAATTGGCGGTTCTTTTCTGTTACACTCGCTGTAATGCGCCTCGCGGCGCGCCCCCACCTATTAGGTGGTGTGGTACTCTGTGTTGTCCGGACTTTCCTCACTCGATTACAATCGGGCGCGATAGGGCAGTCGGGCAATTAGCACCGCAAAGGTAGGTTTTTTATTGCTAAATATAGCTGATAAGGGTATGTTTTGGTTGTGAATTATGAAAGAGCGGAAATTTAATATTTTTTTACAATTATATATTAATTAGGTACATTTTACATATTAAAAATATATTATTATTTAATTAACTTATATTTAAGTTTATAAGGTTCTAAAAACCTCATAGGTTTTTAGCCAACAAGTATATAATTCCATAAAAAAACTCCGCAAAAAAGCTTATTGTATAGTTACTTTTTTAAATTTTAATTTGCCGCACATTAGAAATGTAGCATCTAAGCCTTTACTATAAATTTACCTCCGCGCTCATTTACTATCCGTGATTTATCACGGGCCTATTCACTATCGTCCCAACGTAAAGCGTATTATCAATCCGCCTTGCTGCGTCGTTATCGGGAACGATGCCGAGGTAGCGGGTGTGGTGTTCGTATAGTCGTAAAACAAGCGTAAATTGAGGTTTTTGGTTACTTGATAATCTACCGACGGCGAGAGTCGAATGGTGCGTAAACCGCGCGTGCGTACAGGGTCTTGGTCGAGCGGACGGTTGTAAGTGATGTCGTCGCGAAGCGAAAAGTCGAGCTTGATATTTAGGTCGTTACCGACCGAGCCGCCGCCCGCCGACAAGCCTATATCAGGTTTTTTGTCCTTATCGTCTTTCGGGTTTTTCACTCGTTTCGCTTTCTTCTTTTCGTACTGTTTTTTCTTGAAATCCTTATCCAAAAACGGTATTTTAAAACCTTTTACGCGGTATCCGCCACCAAAAACTATCTCTTCGGTGCGCGTTTCGTTCATCTGGTAATCGTTGAAATTCATGGTTAGCGTGCGTGCTTTTTTGAAGTCAAAACGGGCTGTAATATCGTTTTTGAACCGCACGTCTATACCGATAAGCGGCGATAATTGTTCCGAAATCACAATATCAGGAATTTCAAATTCAGAATAAAAACTTTGTGAAATGGAGTCTTTTCGTCTTACCAACGGATTTATTTCGTCAATACCGCGCAAATTAGTACGGTAAGAGTTGATGGTCATTTTGTTTTGATAGCCGTGTGTGAGGTTAAACGAAGTGAACCATTTGCTAAATGGTTTCAGTTTGGTCAAGCCGTTATAGGTTAATTTCCAGTTCGGCATCGGCAAGGTATTAAACATATTGAGGTCTATTTTAGCTGCATCTGTTTTGGTGTAAGCCGCTATAAATGAAGGGATTAGCACCTCTTGTTGGTATCTGCCAAAACCCTCAGGAAACCCTAATAGCGAGTCGCGTAAGCCTTGCTGCCGACCCGAGTGAACGCCCTGACCTAAGCGGCGCGCTACGGTAGAACGGTTGTCTTGATAATCAGCAAATAGCCTCGAGAAATCTTGCCCTTGCGGGTCGGTGAACATGGTATTGAGCGAGAAAAACGACACCGAAAAACTACCCATATCCATCGGCGTAAGGTGTCGGAAGCTGCCGCCTACGGTATCCACTTTGAAGTACTCGGTGTGGTTTTTGCTGTAAGTACGGTTCGCCGTGAAGTCCACGCGGAAGTCATCGAACGGCTCTACCGAGAGCTGCGCGTTAATCGTTTGCGTGTAGGTTTGCTGCACCTGTTGATTGAGGTAAACATTGGAGGTTATCCAACCTTTCGCTGCCGCGTCGTCGAGCCACTGCGACGCGGGCTGCCAGCCCGCCACAAAATCCCAGCCAGGAGCTTGAAAATCCTGCGACATACCCAACACTTTTGAGCGTTGCGTAAAGCCAGGCACTACCGTCCCGAACTGCTCCTGATAGGTAGCGCGTCCCTTGCGTACCATCATTAACGGGCGCAACATCAAGCGTTCGGCGACCGTCGGTTCGCGCTCCTTTTTCTTTTTCGGGTCTTTTATTACCTTACCATTTTTATCTTTTAGTACCACATCGTTCTCCTTTTTCGGCGCGGGCGCACCCTCTTTGCCTTCTTTACCTTTATCGCCTATTTCGTCGTCCTTACCTTTTTTCTTTTTCTCACGCGGCTTCATCGGCGAATTTATTTTACGCAAGTAAGACCATTTATTGTATAATTTCACAAAATCCAAATCGGCGTTCAACTGTCTGTTTTGCGTGTTTTGTATCACATTACCGAGCGAATCGGTGTTCAGCGAAGCTGTCGACCAGTTGTAAGTAGCGTTGTATTGCGCCTTGACCTGCACAAAATCTAATAACGGAATTTTGCCGAAAGGCAGCGTATAATTCACCCCAAAAGTATGCTGATAATTGCGGGTACGCCCAAATTTTTGTATATTGCGCAGCAACGTATCTTGTTTTTCTTGCGTATTTATTCTGCCTCTCGGCTCATCAATCCACGCATTATTCACGGCAGATAAATTGATACCAATGCTTTTGGTCAAATTCCAGGTCATCTGATACGACCTATCCCAGGTGAAGCGTTTATCAAACCACGTTGCGCGGTCGCCTTCGCCCGAAAAGCGGTATTTTATCTCGCCAAATTGTCTGTTTAGCTGATTGCTAAACGTAAACGAATTGGGTAACGGATTGAAATTGAAGTCTTTAATCAATGCCAACCAGCCTTTTAGGTCGTTTTTGATGAACGAAAACGGCTGTATAAACTTCGCGTCGGCACGCGCATAAGTGTAGTCGAGCGCACCTCTGTACTGCTCCAAAACGTTACTTTGTATGGTCGGGTCGCTCTTAAAAGTCTGATTATAGGCGTAGGTCGCACTAAAATTCTCGATGTCCCACGGCATCGGCGCGCTTTTACCCGTGCGGTCTTTGCGGACGTTCGTGAAGTTAAAACCTCTAATTTGCGTTTGTGTAATCGCTTGTGAGCGCAAAGAGTCGCGACGAAATTTGTCCGTTTCCGCGCTCATCAATTCCTGAAACGGAATATCCAATTGGTACGGGTCGAACTGCGGAATTTTCACTTCGTTAGAATATTGCGCATAAAACGGGAGTCGAATACCTGATTTTTTGGGTAAAAATTTACCCAATTCGATATTCGAAGCCGCGTCGTATTGTATCAACTCTTCGCGGGCGCGCTGCTGCACTTTTTGGTCTAAGTTACCCCAACCGATACTGTGATAATTGCCCGAAAGGGTGACATTACCGAGGTCTGCCAACTGCACGTCCAGACGCGCTAAGGCAGCCGTTCCGCCGCGCTCGTCGATGCCCGTTGTACGCAATTCGTTCACCCAAACGGTGATGCAATGCGCGAGTCCGCCGTCTGAACTAACAGGATTCCGTACCCCAATCATCACGCCTTTGGCGTAGCCCAAATCGGGATTACCTTTTACGCTCACGCGATTCTCCGTTTTGTCAGGGTCATTAAACGAATACAGCAAATTATTAGGTAAGTTTTTGGTATTGCGCTCCGTTTTTGCTTGTCGCAACAAGGCGAGCGGAAAGTCAAAAGAGTTGCCGTCGAGCCACACTTTATCCTCTATATTTTTGCCCTCGAGGAGCTGCGAAGTATTTTGTATTGATAATTTGAGTGGAATATCATATTCATAATAATTATTCTCAAAATCAGACCCGATTCGCATAAAAACGTGCAAATCCTTGTCCTTCAAAGTCACATCAGGGTCACGCGGTTCGGCGTGTACAAACATTTTGAGGCGTTTGAAGGCGCGCATATCCAGGTTGAAGGTTTTGAATATCGCACGAGAGTCGCCCGTATATAAATTGCATATTTGCAACTGCAACGATTGCTCGTTTTGCTGCGTTTGCTGCGACGAAACTTGTGTACTTAGCTCGCGCGAAATACCTGACGGGATAACGTAGTTCACGGGAGTTCGTGAGCCGTTTTGCTCCAAATTGACAGGTGTGACATCAAAAACCGTCGGGTCGTTATCGGGTGGCAGTGTACCCACAAACGGGTCTAAAAGCGGGCGACGGTAGCGTCTCCACTGGTTGCGCACCAATTGCAAACGCGCAAAACGCAGCGTAGCTTGCTGCTCCCAATCGGTCATGTACATACGCACAAAACGGATAGAACGGAAGTCTTGTATCTGTCCTATTTTATTAGTAAATTGGTCAATTGGAATTTTTAATTGGTAATAAATAATGCCTTTACTAACCACCGTATCGGTGATATACGGGTTGGGCGCAATCTCGCCCGTAGTGCTGCCTGGCAAGGGGCGCAACGCAATTTTGTACTCAAAATAGGCTTCTGTTTCGTTCAGCGTATTATCGTGATTTAAGTCCTCGGTATCGGGTATATTGGTAGAAGAAGTCACGACCGCCTGATTCGCATTGGACTGCGAATTGCCCTGCGGATTATTATTTCTGCTGTACCGTGTCAGCACACTCACACCTCCGCCCGTATAGCTTTCGTTATTATAAAACTTAAAATTATCGTTAGACGGGTCGGCTTGCACTTTATTAAACTCGTCGCTGGTAAGAATGGCTTGCGACTGAGTCAAAAAACTTGCAAACTTGGCGCGCTCCTGCTCGTCGTCTAAGCCGTCTAAGCCTACGTCTTGCACATTTCGCGAAGCAGGGTCGTTATCAAAAGCGTTTGTGATGGGCTGCGAGCGAGGAATGCGTCCCCAGCGCGTCACATCTACTTGCGCGGTGCTGCCTGGGCGTGGCAAACCGTTTTCAAAAAACATACGCGAGTCGCGTAGCACGTCTTCGGAGGTATTACCAAGATTTAGGTACAAATCGCCACCCGTAGTGTTACCCGCGTGAAACGGCGACATCACCCACATCTCCACAAACTCGATATTAGAAGCCTCAAAGTCGCTGTTTTGTATGGCGCGCTGAATGCCACCCCAGCGCGTTTTTGGGTCTTTGAGCTTACCTGTGGGCGTTACGCCCGACGAAATGCCAGGTTCTCCGCTCGTCTCAAAATTATATACGCCGCGTTCGGTCGGATAATACGTCACCTCAAACGGAAAGGTATTGATGTTTTGCCCAGAGGCAAACTGTGCATTTCTGAAAATATCAGTCTCCAAAATCGGCGCAGTATATGGATTACTCGCGTCATAAATAGTTTGGTCTATCCGATACCAATTTATTTTGGCGCGGTTTACACCCGATATTAGGCTATTGGTAGAGTCGCCCTCTATAAAACGTGGGTGATTGGGCAAAAAGGTGAAAATCGGGTCGGGGCGCGGCGTACCGCATATCTGCCAATTGTTCACCGTATTACGCAAGTCAATATTACTCACGCTACCCTCAAAATCGTCCAAATAAATCGTTCCGCCCTTGTCCGCGCCGTTAGCGATAGAATTAGAGTGACCTGGAATGAGGTGCGCTACCTCGCCGTTAAATGTGATTTTGGAAGGTGCTTTGGTAGAATAAAAGGGCAATTTATCTAAGGCTTTGGTGAGCCACGGCGCTTCTTTGGTATAGTTTACATCGAGTCCTAATATATTATTATCGATGGGGTCGTCGCCAATATTTACCTTACGGGTAAACGACCGCTCGTCTAAGCGCATGTGCGTAGCACCGATAGAAAAATTGGGATTGATATTATAATCTAAGCGCGTACCAATCATGTTTCTGATATTGAAACCGAAAGTAGCGTTGTCCTCAAACGACACGCGGATAGGCAAACCCGAGTTCATTATCGCCTCATTGATGATTTTTACTCTACCTATATTATAATCAATATCGTAATCGATGCCTTCGCGCAACACCTGCCCGCCTGCGTTCACTTTCACCGAGCCACGCGGAATATTGAACGCGCCGAGCGATATATCTGACGACGAGGACGACTTGTAGCTTCCGCGCAAGATAAACCGATTGAACTCTGGAAACTCGCGCGCACGAAACAAGGTATTATTATATAACTGCGGATAAATGTATTTTCGAGCGATGGTCGTATCGTCAAATTTGGCGCGGAGTGACGACCCGAACGGCTCGAGAACGGGAAATATCACCCGCCCGTTTTGCGGCGTGATGGTGATGCCTGGCACAAAATCGAACACGCCGTCGGGAATAGGGTCGCGCTGCGCGTTGAGGTTGTCCAAATTGAGAACGCGGATAAGCGGCTCGCCGTTGATGTTGCCCGCAGGGATAAAGCGGCGTTCGCCACCGCCCGGGTCTTGATAAAACACGTCTAACTTGAAGTCTTGCGGATTGATTTGGTAAGCGTTAAGCGAATACACGTTTTTCATCATCAAATTCCAAAGCGGAATGTTGACGTTGGCGGTGGTCGCTTTTAGCATTTTCACAAAAATCACGTTCAAACTATCCGAGTTCACGGCTATATCTTGTGCAAATTCGCCTACTTGAAACACCTTTCCGTTGTAAGTATATTCCATCGATACGCCGAGTACGTCGGTCGGCTGCAAGGTGGTGTTCAAAGAAAGATAGCCCAAATCGGGGTTAAACGTATATTCCGAAAGGGCGAGTTTGCGAGCGCGAACTTTCTCAAAATCGCGGGTTTGTACCAATCCAATCTGCTGCATACGGTTCACCGCCGCATCGATAGCGCGTCCAGTGGAAGGGTTTTTGACCTGATAATACAAGTTATTAGCGTCGTTGTAAGGGAGCGGATTACCAGCTAAATCTTTCTTGTTGGTAACATTAATACGAACATTTACGGAGTCGACCAAGTCTTTTTTGCGCGACTCGCCCAGGTCGGCAAGCGCAACTATATCGCGCACCCCGCCTTCGGTCGCGTTGCGCGTGTTCGTCACCCAAAGGTCTAATTTAGTGATGCGAAAAAGCGAGTTGATTTGCGGGAGGTTTTTGAGCGCGCCTTCATAACGATTTCTATTATAATGTGTGGTGAAAAAGTGTCGGTTTTCGTCGTAACGGTCAGCCTCTATCGCGAACGTTTGTAGCTGCGTGCCGCCCTGTATTTGTATCTCTTGTCGTTTCGATTTTTGTTGTGATATAACATTAGTGACAAACAAATGTCCAAATTTCAATTTGGTTTTCAAGCCAAAAAGCGTTTGCGTGCCTTGTATGAGCGTGGAGCGCAACGGAAACGAGATAGTTCCCGCTTGTATATCTTGCAAAATTTGGTCTTCCGTGCCGCCCGATTTGCCCACCGATTGCGGTATCGCGCCGTTTATCGCCGCGCTCGGATTGGCTAAATCCACGCCGCCATACTGTATTTTTACCTGATTATCGAAGTCGAAAGTGGATTTTGTGTTATAATTTGCTGTTAATTTTAGCTTCGAGCCAATCGTACCCACCACGTTCAACTGAATCCCCATATCAAAATTAAAAGCGCCTTGATTTTGCTGTAATCTCGTGAAATTGGGATTAGCGATGCGCTGATGATTGCCGCCGAGCGTGATGTCGATGCTCCCTTGCGGGCGAATATCAACGCCGCCTTCGCCGAAAAGCATATTGACCAATTGGCTTTTCACATCAATATTGCGCAAGGGGTCGGTGACACTTTTGCCTTCATTCACCGCCGTCACATTTTTGGCTAACTGCTTAAAATAATCTCTTTTTTGCTTCTCTGCCTGCCATTTTAGGTACTCCTCGAACGTCATATAAGTAGGCGCGCTATAAAAGCCGTCGCCTACGCGCTGCGTCAATACATAGCGGTTGCTGGTCGGGTCGTAGCTCACGTCTTGCTGTATGGAAGGCGGGAGTTTGAGGTCTATCGGGTTGGTTTGTGGTGGGCGCGTGAGGAAATTGCCTTCCTCTTCGGCAGCCGTTCCTTTGCGCGGCTTAGGCGTAGGTGTAGTGTCGGGCTGCGCTGTCAATATTCCTGACGCGACTGCTCTGGTCGTTCCTACTGCGAGGGCAAGCGGCGCGTTCGCGGGTAAATTATTGGCTTGCTGCGCCGCTTTCCATCGGCTATATTGCAAGGGCGAAATCGACCTTTGCGAGTGCATCGTTGCTATCGCCAACGAAAATAAACTGGCGGGTAGCAAAGCGAATAAAAAAAGATTTTTATACATCATAAAATACTAATTTGCAATAAAAAAAATGACTGGCGTTTTTTACAGAGAATTTACCTCGAGCAGCTTTATCGCTATTCGGGTAAGTGAAATTTCCTTGAATTATAAATGAACTTTGGTGTAAAAGTATCTATTCGATAGGTAGGTATTTTATGAAATTATAACGAAATTATTAACAAAAGTAATTTAATTTTAAGTATTTTACAATACAAATAGCTTTTTAGGATAAAGTTTTCAATGCCAATTTGATTAGCGTTTCTACGTTTGCCACTTCGGGCTGGTCGCGCAAAATAGCGTTTACAGCTTTCTGCACATTAATCTTTATAAACCCTAACGTTTGAAGTGCCACAATAGCTTCCTCTCGTAGTGTGTTATTTTTTTGTGACAATCCAATTCCGCCTGCATTTAACGCTTCTGCGCCGCCGATGTCCTTCATCATCTTGTCTTTTAGCTCCACTATTATCCGCTTTGCGGTTTTGGGTCCGATGCCTTTTACGCGGTTAAAAACCGCCTCCGACTCGCCGATAATCGCGCCGCGCACCTCGTCGGGCGACAGTCCCGAAAGGACTATCCGCGCCGTATTGGTGCCAACGCCGTTCACCGAAATCAGGTGCGTAAAGATACTGCGCTCGCCCATATCCGCAAAGCCATAAAGCGTTTGCGCAAAGTCTTGCGTGTTCGTGTGCGTGTGTATGTACAGGAGCGTCTGCTCGCGTTTTTCTATCTGCGCAAAAGTATGCAGGCTGATATTGACTTGATAACCGATGCCGCCGAGTGTTTCCAATACAACGTAGGTAGGCGATTTGTAGGCGAGCGTTCCTTTGAGGTAAGCAATCATTGTGTTTTAATTTTATGCAAATGTACAAAAAACCTTATATTTGTGACTGATATACGATTTTTTTATAATGTCCTATTATTTTAACAATTCATTTTGATTTATTTCGGTGCTGTTTTGCATCTATATAGGAGTAGATTTTTGAGTGTAGAGGTTTTTTTAGACGCGAAAGAAGTTTTCAAACGCAGAGAAGTTTTTTAAACGCAGAGAAGTTTTTTAAACGCAGAGAAGCAAAGAGGCAAAGCCGCAGAGTTTTTTGGAGCGCAGAGTTTTTTGGAGCGCAGAGTTTTTTTGAGTGTAGAGTTTTTTTATTGACACTAAAAAAATATCACAATAATATTACAATATCGTTACGATAATAATTTTTCTAAGTCAATATTTTTACTGCAAACGTAGTCGTGCCAAAACAGCGTAGTCGCTACGCTGCGGTAGGGTCGGTAGCGTTCGGCGAGCGCAATGAGCGCGTCGTGCGTGATGTCTTTGGGTAGCGATAGGCATTTTTTCATGGCGGTACGGAGCGCAACGTCGCCGATAGGCAGCACGTCGGCGCGCTGCAAACATTCCATCAAAAACACGTCGGAAGTCCATGCGCCGATGCCTTTTAGTGCCGTCAGTTTGGCTCGTGCTGCATCGTCGTCCAACACATCTAAATCGTTTAAAACCAACGAATTACTCTGTATCGCTTCGGCTAATATGCGAATATAAACTATTTTTTGGCGCGTGATAGTTGCGGTGCGCAGGTCGTCGTCGGAGAGTACCAAAATCGCCTCGGGCGTGATGATTTTAGCGACAAGCAATAGTTTATCAAACGCCGCTTTCGCGGACGCGAGGGATACTTGTTGCTCCAAAATAAGGCGCACCAAGGTCTCAAAACTTTTGGGTCGCGTAAAAAAATGTGGGTAGCCGTATTGCGCAATGATAGCAGCAAAAGCGGGTTCGAGGGCTGCGAGTTCGTCGCAAATCGCCTCAAAATTAGTGGCATTAAAAACGTGCATTTTTATTTTTTGTATGTTATAATATACAATTTATACTTTCAAGACGTTATATAAATGGGTGAAGGTTGTATTTTGTATAAAAATATGATTTTCAATCGCTATTATATACCTGAATAAATTAGTTTATCTTTGTGCAATAATTGAAAACTATCTTTATTCCTAACATTTCACTATCCCAAAAAAACTTTTAATAAACTCCTAAAATGATGAATTATTTAGCATCAATATCTAAAACGGCGCGTTTATCTGTTGCCTTGTTTATGGCTACAAGCCTTGTTTTGCTTACGCTAACGAGCTGCGGCACGTCCAAAAAAACGGGTAAACAAACTGCGTTTGGCAAAGCCTATCATAATATTGCGGGGCATTATAATTATTATTTCAATGCGCGCGAAATAACGAATATCAGCAAAGATAAAATCGCGGAAACGCACAAAGATAACTATAATAAGGTATTGGAGCTGTATAAATATGTGTCTGCCGACGACGCGAAAGCGGAAGCGAGCAAGCTCGACGATGCCATCAAACGCGCAACCATCAATATTTCGTTGCACCCAAAGTCAAATTTTGCGGACGATTCGTATTTATATACGGGCATCGCGCAGTACCTGAAAGCGGATTATAAAGAAGCCGAAATTGCGTTTTCGTATATTGTGGTGAACCTCGACCCTAAAAAATTAGCCGCCGAGCGCAAGTTAAATAAAAAAGAAATTGCCAAAAAAAATAAAGAAACCAAAGCTGCCGCGCAAGATGCACGGGAGGAAAAAGCGGCTATCGTAAAAAAAGAAAATAATAATAAGAAAAAAGAAGCCGCTCAAAAAGCAAAAACGCAGAAAAAAGCACGAGAAGAAAAAATAAAAGAACAGAAAAAAGCTCGGGAAGAAAAAATAAAAGAACAGAAGAGAAACAAAGGTAAAAAAAATACAACAAAAGATAATAATGCAACAAAAACACCGCCGAAAACAGCAGACCCCGACCTCAAAGAAACCGCGCCAAAACCGATAAACGAAAAAGTAGCCGCCGCCGCGCGTGCCAAAGAGGACGAGGATAAAGACCTACATTACGACACGAACGGCAAGCGGATTCGCCGCCGTACCTACTTCCTCAAGCATCGCCCAGTATGGGAAGATGCCAAAATTTGGCTCGCACGAACCTATATAGAACAAGAGCGATACGACGAAGCGGAGGGCATTTTGAAACGTATGAAAGAGGATTTTAAGTTGCCCAAAAAACTTTGGCGCAAATTAGCAACGGTAGAAGCGTACAGTTATTTGAAACAAAAAAACTACCCGAAAGCGACCGAGATACTCGAAAAAGCAATAAAACGCAGCCGCTCGCTCGAAGACCGCCGCCGAATGACGTTCATTTTGGCACAAATCTACGACCTGCAATCGAACAGCGAGATAGCGTATGAAAAATACCGCAAGGTACTGAAAATGTCGCCCGACTTCGATATGGAGTTCAATACGCGCCTCAACCTCACGACCGACGCGCTCCGAAGCGGCAAAATAAAAGCACCCGAAGCAATAGCCATACTTAAAAAAATGCTCCGCGAAACGAAGTACGAGGATTTTAGAGACCAAATTTACTACACTTTGGCGCGCCTACACATGGGCGAAGGCGAGGAAGATGTGGCGATTGGTTATTACAAAAAATCGTTATTGGCAAACAAAACAAACAAAAATCAGCGCGTAGAGTCGTATTTTGTTTTGGCAGAATGGTATTGGAAGAAAGAAAGTTTTGCGGTAGCGAAACACTACTACGACAGCACGGTGCAGGTGATGCCGCCGCTCGACGACCGCTACGCCGTTTGTGCGCAGCGAAATACCGACCTCACCGACCTCGCTAAATACATAGAGTCGCTCGAGCTTAACGATAGCATACTCCGCATCGCGGCGATGACCGAACCCGAACGCCTCGCGTTCGGCACAAAAATACTCGAGCAACGCGCCGCCGAAAAGAAAGCCGCAGCCATAGCGGCAGCCATAGAAGCCGCGAATACGGACGCAGCGACGCGCACCGTGGGCGGTAACACCCTAGCTAAAAACGTGGCTGGCGGCGTAGCTGCCTCCAAAGAATTTGACGCGATGCCGACCGTCGGCTCGGCTGCCGTGCAAAACACACCCGCGCTCGGCGGCTGGTGGGCGTATGACGACGCGAACCGCAAAAAAGGACAACGCGACTTTGAACGCAAGTTTGGCAAACGGATATTGATAGACGGCTGGCGACACATCGACCAAAAAGACGACCCGCAAGCCGCCGCCGAAGCAAACCGCCCTGCCGACGACGCTATCGCTACCACCTCGATTGACCCCAAGGAGGTCGAGGCACTGTTTGCTGCCGTACCCAAAAACGAGACCGAAATGGAGGCGTTGCAAGCCAAAAACACCGACGCGCTCTATCATATAGGCGACCTTTTCCGCTTGCGGCTTATCATGCCAAAAAATTCTATTCGCGCCCACGAGCGGCTATTGGGCAGAAACCCAAAGAAAAACCCTTACGAACAAGAGATTTTTTATACGCTGTTTTTGAACTATACCGACCTCAACAACAAGCCCAAAGCGGATTATTACAAAAATTTATTATCACAAAAATACCCCGACGGCTTGCTCACAAAAGTGGCAAACGACCCGACTTACCTCGCCGAGCTAAAGAAAAAACAACGCGCCTTAGACGATTATTATAAGCGCGCACGCGATCTACTTAACGTTAATAAAGCGCACGAAGCCTTAGAAATGTGCATGAAATCGGACTCGGTTTGGGGTAAAGATAATAAGCTGAAAGCTAAGTTTTCGCTGCTTGGCGCAATGAGTAGAGGCAACCTTAACGGCAAACCTGACTACATTACGCAGCTAAAAACGGTCGTGAAAACCTACCCTTCCACGCCCGAAGCGATACAAGCAACGCAGATGATACAGCAACTTGAACGCGACGCGGCGGCGAGTGGCGGCGGCACTAAACCTGCGTCCGTCGTGACCGACGACTTTACCTACAAACCCGACGCGCAACATTACGTCTTGGTTTGGATAAAAGATAAAGACATCGCGCCCGAAGACTTGCGCTCTGCACAAGGCGATTTTAATACGAAATATTATGGTCTGAAAAAGCTAAAAACGACCTCCGTTTCGCCCAATCTCGAGACTAGACTCTTGCTTACCCGAAGTTTTGACGATGCGGCAGCCGCGATGGAGTATTGCCGAACCGCCAAAATGAAAGGAACGGAAGACTTTTTGGGTGAAAAGAAGATTGAGATTTTTACCACGCCTATCACCTCCGAAAACTACAAAATTATACTCCGTTTGGGCAATATAGCGGCTTACGAAACCTTCGCGACGGGCGTGTATAAATAAAAAATAATAAGTTTAGCGATTAGCCACATAGCTGGTCAGTTGTCCAAAACTTTACCACGAATTACGAGAATTTAGACCAACTCTATCAGTGGACGTTTTTTAATTTCACCAGTATTTTGATGATTTTCACTCGGAAATTATCAAACTTAACCAATTTTCACGAGTTTTGACCGCGAAATTCCTAAATTGCGCCGTTTGAGTAAAAAATTGAAAATTTTTTACTCAAACGATTGGTGAAAATCGAAGATTAGACGAAGTCAATTAAAATTGTCTAATCGTCAACAATTAGTGTAAATGCGAGTAATTCGTGGTGTAAAAATAAAACTGACCAGCTGTGCCGCATAGCGGGGACCTATCGGTAGTGATAAACGAGTAACATCAATTATGCAAAAATCCATTAAAAATACGGATATTTGCACCCAAAAATAGTAATTTATGAATATTATATTAACGCTTAAAGCCGCTGTACAAGCCGCTATACATACGCAATACGCCGAAAACGTAGCAGATAAGGACGTGCAGGTTTTGCCGACGCGCAAAGAGTTTACGGGCGACTTTACCATCGTTTGCTTTCCTTTTACGCGCATTACGCGCACTAAACCGCAGGAAATAGGCGAAATACTAGGACAGTATTTGGTGGCGAACTGCGCCGAAGTGACCGCGTACAACGTGGTACAAGGCTTCTTGAATTTGAGCGTCGGCGATGCGTACTGGAAAGGATTTTTGGGCGAAATATTGCAAAATGAAAATTTTGGTACGGCTGCGCCGACGGGCAAAAAAATCTTAATCGAATTTTCGTCGCCGAACACGAACAAGCCGCTTCACTTGGGGCATATTCGCAATATTTTGCTCGGCTGGAGTACGCATAACTTGCTCAAAGCGGCTGGTAATGAAGTAGTTACCTGCAAAGTGGTGAACGACCGAGGCGTACATATTTGCAAAAGTATGCTAGCTTGGCAACGGTTCGGCAACGGCGAAACGCCGCAGTCGTCGGGCAAAAAAGGCGATCATTTGGTGGGTGAATATTACGTCGCCTTCGAGCGCGCCTTCCAAAAAGAATACGCCGATTGGCAACTCACCGACGCGGCAAACGAGCTTTGGCTCACGCACCCGAAGGCAAAAGAGAGCGACAGCGACACGGCGCGGCACGCCTTTTTCAAGGATTTTTACAAAAATATTTATTTCAACGAAGTCTCCGAACTCGGCATGGCTTGCAAGCGAATGCTGCAAGACTGGGAGGCGGAAGTGCCACAGGTGCGCGACCTTTGGGCGACAATGAACGGCTGGGTATATGCGGGTTTTGACCATACTTACGCGCAACTCGGCGTGACGTTCGACTTCCGCGACTACGAGTCGTTCACCTATTTGCTCGGCAAGGAAATAGTAGATAAAGGCTTGACTAACAAGGTGTTCTATCGCCGCGACGACACGTCCGTTTGGATAGATATGACCGATGTGAAGATGGACGAAAAATTGGTTTTGCGCTCCGACGGCACGTCCGTTTACATGACGCAAGACCTCGGCACGGCAAATATTCGCTACGAAAAATACAAGATGGACGGCATGATTTATGTCGTTGCCGACGAGCAAGATTATCATTTCAAGGTCTTGTTTGAGATACTCAAACGCTTGGGCGAACCCTACGCCGCAGGCTTGCATCACCTCAGCTACGGCATGGTGAACCTCCCGCAAGGGCGCATGAAATCGCGCGAGGGAACGGTAGTAGATGCCGACGACTTGATAGCCGAAGTTATCGCATTGGCGAAATCGGAAAGCAGCGAACGCGGCGAACTCGCCGAAATAAGCGCGGACGAACAAGCCGATATATTTAGAAAATTAGGCTTAGGCGCGTTGAAATACCATATTTTGAAGGTCGGACCCAAAAAATCTATGGTTTTTGACCCGTCCGAAAGCGTCGATATGCAAGGACAAACGGGTCCGTATATCCAAAACGCCTACGTTCGTATCCGCTCTATTTTGCGTAAAAACACAACCGCTGCGACAACCGTTTTGGACGCTTCGGCGTATCAAAACTACGAGTTATTAGGTTTAGAAAAAGATATTTTGCAATTCTTGCACCAATATCCGAGCATGATTGTAGCGGCAGCGAACGCACACGACCCGTCCGACGTATGCAACTTCGCCTATACGCTCGCAAAAGCGTACCATCGGTTTTATCACGACGTGAAAATATTGGGCGCGGAAAGCGAAGCTGCAAAACAATTTCGCCTCGCGCTGTCCGAGGCAGCCGCGCAGGTATTGGCGCACAGCCTACGCATAATAGGCGTAGAAATGCCCGAGCGAATGTAGGTTTTTGGCGTTGTAACTATAAAAAGAGCAGCTTACGGAAGTAAGTTGCTCTTTTTTTTTGTGTGGTATATGAATAAAAGTAGGCATTGTACAGAGAATTTACATAAAACGCACCAGTTTCAGAGTCAATGTTGGTGCATTTTTGCAATAAATAACTATTTTCGGTTGTAAAAAAAAAAGACATTTTTAATATACAACCAACTTAGATTATCCGCTACATTTGTGATGTTATAACAAATTAATATACTCACTACCAAGAAAAAAAAGTGCCGAGTTGGTCATTAATCACGCATTTTCGAGGTTCATTTTCTTACTTTTAATTTATTTAAGTATGAAAAGAAAAATTCTTTTTTCTTCGTTTATTGCTGCATTATTTTGTAGCGCGTTTGTTGGCTGCACGAAGCACGCTGACATTTTAGGGGACACAACACCTGTTTCACCTACGACAGAGTCGGCGTCAGCGACGGCAGCACCTTTGAAGGGTCTTGATGAGTTCGCTTGTAAAACCAGCAATGGTAAATCTGGCACAATGTGTGTACGCTCTACTGGAAACAGTTGCAGTACCGCACACGGCTGTAATGAAGTAAGTATCGTAATTGCAGGAGGTAGTGAAGCCGGTTACTCGGAAGCCGAAATCGCACACGCCAGAGCTATACAAGCTGCGGAACAAAAGTAATGTTACAATAATCAAACGGCAGTCAGTAGTTTCTACCAAATGAAGCTACTGGCTGCTATTTTTTACCACATATAAACTACACGATGCGCTTCTACCTATATTTCGTCCTACCTTTTTTTATAAGTTGCAACACCACGCATTATATTTATAAGGAAGTTATCACCGTTACCAAACAGTCGCAACTATTAGTAGATACCGTTAGCACTATAAAGCTATCAGATAGTCTTACATGGAAACATTATAGTACGCTTAAAGGTGAAAATACGAATTATTTATTGGTTGATAAAACTATTCGTATTCATAAAATTGATTTGCGAACAGGACAAACCCAAGTAATTAATTTGGATACTGCCATTACGAATCAAACAGAGGTAAATCTTGAAAGTGTATATGCACATACTGAAGATTCCATTTTCTTGTTACAAGGCGAACAACTTGCATTGATTAATGGTTCGGGTAAAACACTGTGGCGTATGCCTATCAATCAAACGGACTCTACTTATCAAACGGCGAACGTAGATGATGTTCCTATTTACTATGATAAAAATACACACAATATATATGTAGAGCAGTATTGTTATAGCTGCGGTCTTTGGGCGCAATCTTTTTTTGAAAAGTGGCGCGAAAGCAGCATAAATGTACTAAATCGCAAAGAGACGCAGCTAACTAAACCCTTTTCTAATCTTTATAAACAAGGTAATTATTATGGGTTTGCCATTCAAGCTACTCGCGAACATACAGATAGTTGCCATATCTATACGTTTACATTAGACCCCAATATTTATGTTTATAACAAATATACACAACAAACTACCGTTTTTGGTGGACGCTCGGTATATCATACTGAACGAGATATACCAAAGTTAAACTTAAAAGATAAAAATAATACAGAGGCTAAAATGCAGCACTTGACGGTAGTGGCTTCTTATAATAAAATCACTTACGATGCTACCAACAAGCTATATTTTAGAACCTTTGAAGCACAAGTGCCGCTAAAAAATGCAGATAATACTTACAATACTTTTAGCGATAAAAAGCGTTATTTACAAGTATTTGATAAGCAATTTAATCTATTGCAAGAGTTGCCTTTAAAGCAAGGCTTCTATTGCTTGGGCATTGCAAATGATAAAGGTTTGCTTTTTGCCAAAACAATAAAAAATGGTAAATTAATTTACACACTAAAATTTCATGAACAGAAATAAAATCATAATTTTTATAGCTATTGCTACGACATTTTTTTCTTGCGCACAAAAAAAAGTATTTGACCGCGAAGACAGCTTTCATAGTTATATGGAAAAGGTAGTTGCGCACAAATTTCAACCCAAAGAAATCGTATTTGTACTCAATAACGGTCGGTGCGGGACTTGTTACCGAGAGGATATTCATCAACTCCAAGATATTTTCAGGGAAAATACTACACCCAAAACTATTATTTTAGCAGAACCTGCACCTAGCATTCAAGAACCTTTATCGCTATTACCCAAAGTTCATTTTTTTATTGATAATAATATCAATTTAGGCAAATATGGACTTGCTTATGGCTCAGATTTGGTTTTTTTATTAGAAAACGGTAAAATAGAAGCCTGGACACCCATAAAAGGCAGTAATATGGATTTTATTCGTCAAAATATTAAGTAAAAACAACAAGTTCCGTATCTTATCATTAAGATACGGAACTTTTTTATTCTGCGAAAAAAATACCCTCTTCCTCCTTCAAAACAGCGACACCTCATCTATCTTCAAATCAAAACTGCCTTCTTGATAGGCGTTAATGATGCTGAGGTAATGAACGTGCGAGAGGTTTATTTTTTTGTTGGCGATAAGCGTATCAAAAAATGACATATACATTGCCGAAAAAGGAATTTTTACCTCCTGCCATTCGTTCGCTACGGTCTTAAATTTGTATTCCAAATGTTGCGGAACGGCACTAATAATATCGGGTTGTAAGGATAGAATATAGCTGCGTCCGTCGCCTTTCAGCTTGATAGTCAAGCCTTTATATTGTTGCAGCGTATCGGTGAGCATCGGGCTGATGATGGCGGCTATGCCGCCGCCGTTGTCGAGCGAGAGTTCGCCCACAAAATCCGCCATGCCGCCGTTTGGTACATTGAGAGGGAGGATATTGACTTCCGCCTGCGACGCGCCGCCCATAGTTTGGTCGGTGAATACCGTCCACGCGGTCGCGCTATCTAAGGTCGGTTGATTGAAATCGAAAAGGATTTTTGGTGTTTTTACGGTTGCTGTTTTCGTGGTGTCGGCGGTATCGAGGTCTATCGGTTGCGCCGCAGCGAAGCCAATAAAAAGGATATTTAGACCGAAAAACCAAAGAAAACGCAGCATTTTTGTAGAAAAGTTAATGAAAAAACCCACCTTGAAGGATTTTTAGAGGGTTTAAATCGGCGTGCGAGTAAGCTCGCACTGGTCTTATTTTGTGCGGGTTGAAACCCGCACGCCGTTACCGCAAAAACTTAGTTTTTACGAAAATCGGCGAGCAGCAAAAAACGCGGAATATGCGCCTCAAACTGCGCTGCGTCGGCGGCGCGCTGCACTAAGTAAGTGCCGTGCATCGTGCCGATGTCGGTACAGAGGTGCGTCCCTGAAACGTACTGATGACGGTCGCCCGGCTCCAACACGGGCTGCTGCCCGACGATGCCCTCGCCCTCTACTTCGCTCCAATCGCCCAACGAGTCGTAAATAAACCAATGCCGCCGCAGAATTTGGACGGTGTAAGGGCTTTTATTATCGATGGTGATGCGGTACGCAAAAACGTAGTTAGCGCGGCGCGGCGACGAAATATCCGCTTGATAAAACGTCTCTACGCTAATCTGTATGCCGTTCGTGACGGTCGTATCTTTGTGGTTTTCTGGCATCTTTTGTGACTTTTTTACTTTTTTTGGTGTAATATAGCTCCAAATCTACGGCTTAATAAGCAATAGCTCCAACTCCTCGAGTTCGCGCTGAATATTTTGTCGCGCCTTTTCTTCGTACAAATCCTTGAACATTCGCGTTTTATAAATACTTTTTCGTGCCAAAAAGCCCTCCATGATAGCTTTTCGCCCTGGATAATACAGTGCATCGGGATAAATATCGTATTCGGTGCGTATTTTTTCGGTATATTTGCGATAATTGGCTGGCGTAGTACCCAAAATAGCCAAATCGAAGTCCAAAAAGTAGTTCAAATCCATATCATCGCCTGCGTAATCGTGTTTTTTGGTGGCATAGATATAGTTTTTCACTTTTTCTACTCTTTCGGCGGCAACGTTCGGGTGTACATTTTCTACAAAAAAATTGGCACTTTCCAACTCGTTGTCCGTTCGCGATACATCGTAAACCGCGTCGTGGTAAAGTATCGACATCAGCACGGTTTCCTTATCCTCGATAGCGGCTTCGTGCGCAAAATACAGGCGCAGCATTCCGTCGATGTGCGTCCACGAGTGATAGGCGCGTTTCGGTTTGGTATATTGAAATTTGAGTATCATAAACGCCATCGTCAAGCCTAATTCGTCTTGATAATAGCTGCCTAATGCTGCCGAATAGTACAGATATGGATTAATACGCATATTTATTTTTGTTTACGAAATACTAATATTGTGACATTGTTTGAACTGCCTTTACTGAAGCTGCTCGCCGACGCGAACATAGGCGTACCGTTGCCGTCGCGAAGCTGATAGAGCAATTGCGCCTTTGGGTCGGACGAGTTTTGCGGCGATAGCTCTGCTTTTTCCTTGTTTCCTATCGTACCCGAAAATAAATTAGCTTTTGCCGTGGTCAAGGCAGCTACTACATAAGTACAGCCCGTTTTGCCCGAAAGTGTGACATGCGCTCCGCCTTCGGCGGAGAGCTTCGTTTCTAGCTCGTAGCCTTCGCTTTTGAGCTTCGTTTCTATCTCTGCGCCAACGGCGGCTGTAGCAGCCGCAGCCTCTTTATCGCTCGCTTTTACCGCTTTGGTGTCGCCGAGTGTAAGCACGCCTTTACCCGTCGATTTGTCTAATTGTCCGTTCACGAACTTGCCTTCCTCCCATTTTCCGTCGCGCATAAAGAGTTTGCCTACGCCGTTTGGTCGCGCCTCCGAGTCCAATCCGCCCTCATATTTCCATGCCTTTTTTTCTGTATTTTCAAAAAATAACAAGCCTTTATTACAGCGTTCGCTGATGTATTCGCCTTCTACGCGCTTACCGATAAACGTCGCGACGTAGGTATATTGCCCGTAACCGACCCGTTTATCAGCCTTGTAATTGCCTTCATAAACAAAAAATTTGTCTTTTACGAATTTGCCCCAACCGTTGCGTTTGCCGTTTTCGTACAAGCCGTCGAAGCGGTCGCCTACCTTATATAGTACCGTAAAAAAGCCGTTGGCAACGCCGTTTTTGTACTCGCCTTCCCATAGGTCGCCGTTTACCTGCGTCCGCTTGCCGTGACCTGTCATCTGTCCTGCCGTGTATTGACCCTCAAAAGTGGTCGCATTCGCGTAGCGTATCTTAAAAAAACCGTTCGGTTGGTCGTTTTCGTAGTTGCCTTCCCACACCTCTTTGTTCATTTTAGTGAGTTTGCCGATGCCGCTTCGCTTGCCCGCAACGTACATGCCCTCAAATTTTTCGCCCGTACCCGTCACCGTTTTGCACTGTCCGTTCGGAACGCCGCCTTTAAACGTACCTTCTATTTTTTCGTTGGTCGGCGAAAGCCACAGCCCCGAGCCATTTACACAGTCTCCTTTTAGGCATTTTCCTGCTACCGAAGCATCTTTGAATAGCACGCGCTGCACCTTTATTGGGGTAGCTTTCGCTTCGTTCGGGCGGCGGACGAGTAGCGTCACTTCGGTGCTGTCTTGTCCGCGCAACTGATTCATAATATCCGTTTCTTCTTGTACGTCGCGCGTATTAAACTCGTCAATTTTTAGTATTTTATCACCAATTTTTAGTACTTTTTGGGCAGGCATACCCGCTTTAAAACCAATAACGTAAGGATAAAAATGTCCCTCGATGCTATCGAAGCGCACCTTAATACCTGCACCGATACCTGCTTGCTGCGCATACAGCACGGTGTACACATTACAAAGTGTTATAATTAATAAAATAATTTTTTTCATGTTTTTTTATAAAAAAGAGTTTGTTTTAAAGAAAAAATTGTATTTTTGACAAAATAAGTCCTTTTGCTTATTAAAATATTAATATTGAAATAGGTATTTATTATCAATAAAAATAAATATTTTTGCAAAGATAAACTTTCAGACCTATATAACGCTAATTTTGGTTGGTAAATTATATTCAAAAT
>JAYWGJ010000276.1:0-5493 GCA_043778315.1 Saprospiraceae bacterium
TACAAATACGACGCGCTAACGATACTCGACTACGGCGCAGAGGCGAAAGAAAGCGAAAAAGATTTTGATAAAACGATGCAAGAAACGATGCGCGCCATAGATAGCGCGGCGGCAAGCGGCGGCAAAATACCCGTCATCAGTTGCAAGTTCACGGGGCTTGCGCCCTTTGTTTTGTTAGAAAAACTACACGCAGGCAAGCCGCTTTCGCGCAAAGAAAACGAAACCTACGAACGAGCCACAGCGCGTTTAGATACGATATGTAAATATGCGGAAGCGAAATCGGTCGGTGTGTTTATCGATGCCGAAGAGTCGTGGATACAGCAGCCGATAGACGACCTCGCCGAGGAGATGATGCGCCGCTACAACACCCAAAAAGTGGCGGTTTACAACACTTATCAGATGTACCGACACGACCGTTTGCCGTACTTGAAAGCGTCGTTTGCGCGTGCCGCGAGCGGCGGATATTTGCTTGGCGCGAAGCTCGTGCGCGGTGCGTACATGGAAAAAGAACGCGCCCGCGCTGCCGAAAAAGGCTACGCATCGCCGATACAAATAGACAAAGCCGCTACCGACCGCGACTACAATATGGCAATTCGGTTTGTGGTGGACAACCACGAGCGAATCGGTAGTTGCGCCGCGACGCACAACGGAGCAAGTTCGCTGCTACAATTAGAATTGATGGACGCGCAAAATATTCCGCACAACCACGCGCACCTCAATTTTTGCCAACTCTACGGCATGAGCGACCCGCTCACGTTCAACCTCGCCGACGCAGGTTTTAACGCTGCAAAATATGTGGTGTATGGTGCGGTAAACGAAGTTTTCCCTTATTTGGTACGTCGTGCGCAAGAAAACGCATCGATTACAGGCGATATGAGCCGCGAATTGAGCTTTATTACACAAGAAATGAAACGGAGAGGATTGTTGTAATATGTTTTTTGTAAAAAAACTCAAAAAGATTATATTTTTTCTTTAATTGGCAACAAAAAACCTTAGTTACTTACCGCTCTGCTTCTTTGTTTCTCCGCTTCTCTGCGTTTAAAAACTTTTTTTTCAAAATATCTGCTTCTTTGTGATAAAAAACTTTGCAGTTTATTTGTTGCCATCTAAAAGATAACTCTCAAAAAACTATGTCCGAATTTACCATAAAGAACCAATACGAACCCGCAGGCGACCAGCCGAAAGCGATAGCGCAACTCGTAGCGGGTGTGAAAAGTGGCGCGCAACAGCAGATACTACTCGGTGTGACGGGAAGCGGCAAAACGTTCACGATTGCCAATGTGATACAACAAGTCCAAAAACCGACACTTATATTAACACATAACAAAACACTGACCGCGCAGTTGTATGGAGAATTTAAACAGTTTTTTCCTGATAATTCCGTAGAATATTTTGTTTCTTATTATGATTATTATCAACCCGAGTCGTATATTCCTGTCACCGATACATTTATCGAGAAAGATTTGCAGATAAACGAGGAGATAGATAAGTTGCGTCTGCGCGCAACGGCGGCGATGTTGAGCGGTCGGCGCGACATAATTGTCGTATCGTCGGTGTCGTGCATTTATGGTATGGGCAACCCTGCCGATTATAAACAAGGCATTATCGAGGTAGTGAAAGGGCAGCGTATTTCGCGCAACACGTTTTTGTATCAACTCACGCTCGGTTTGTACAGCCGCGCAGATATTGACCCCGACCGTGGCAACTTTCGGGTGCGCGGCGACACCGTCGAAATCAATTTGCCTTATGTAGATTACGCGTACCGCATCACTTTTTTTGGCGACGAAATAGAAGAAATTGAGAGTTTTGACCTACAATCGGGCAAGCGGATAGCACAAATGAACGAAGCCTCTATCTTTCCAGCCAATCTTTATGTGACGAATAAAGACCGACAAATGGAGGTACTCAATGCCATACAAGACGAACTGAACGCGCAAGTGAAATATTTTGAGCGCGACGGGCATTATTTAGAAGCAAAACGGATTTATGAGCGCGTCACTTTCGATATAGAGATGATACGCGAACTCGGTTACTGCACGGGTGTAGAAAATTATTCTCGTTTTTTTGACAATAGAAAACCAGGAACGCGCCCGTTTTGCTTGTTAGATTACTTCCCGAACGATTTTTTGATGATTGTAGATGAGAGTCACGTCACGCTGCCGCAGGTGCGCGGTATGCACGGCGGCGACCGTGCGCGCAAAATAAATTTGGTGCAATATGGCTTCCGTTTGCCTTCGGCAATGGACAACCGCCCGTTGAATTTTGAGGAATTTGAGGGTTTGGTAGGGCAGTCAATTTATGTATCGGCAACGCCCGGACCCTACGAAATGGAGGCGACCGAGGGCGAAATCGTAGAGCAAATCATTCGTCCGACAGGGCTTTTAGACCCGCCGATACAGGTGCGTCCGAGCGTCAATCAGGTAGATGATTTGCTCGAGGAAATCCGTTTGCGGAGCAATAAAAACGAGCGGATATTGGTCACAACGCTCACAAAACGTATGTCGGAAGAACTGCAAAAATATTTTACAAATCTAAATATTCGCAGCCGCTACGTTCACTCCGACGTGGACGCGATGGAGCGCGTAGAGATATTGCGCGACTTGCGCTTAGGCGATTTTGATGTTTTAGTAGGTGTGAATTTGCTACGCGAAGGCTTAGATTTACCCGAGGTTTCGTTGGTTGCGATACTCGATGCGGATAAAGAGGGTTTTTTGCGCAACGACCGCTCGCTCACGCAAACCGCAGGTCGCGCTGCGCGGAACGCGAACGGATTAGTCATCATGTACGCCGACAAAACGACCGCCTCGATGCAGCGCACCATCGACAAAACGAACCGACACCGCGCCGTACAGATGGCGTTCAACGAAGCGAACGGCATCACGCCGACCACCGTATTCAAGTCGCGGGAGCAGATATTCAAGCAATCGGCGGTTCTCGACATCAAGGGCGACAAACTCACCCGCGTATATGTGGAAGACGAAAACGAGCCGTCGCTCGCCGCCGACCCTGTATTAGCGTATGCGAGTGCGAGCGAAGTAGAAAAATCGATGAAAGAGGTAGAACGCCGCATGAAAGCCGCCGCGAAAGACTTAGATTTTATCACTGCCGCGCAGCTCCGCGACGAATTATTTGCGCTGCAAAAATTGCATAAGGCGAAATCATAATAAATATGTGGTTCGTTTGCGAAGCCTACGAGGCTTCGTAAACGTCAAATAATCTGCGTTACAAAAACAAAAAAATGCCCTGTATTTGTATAAATACAAGGCATTTTTTATTTCTTAGCATCTGTACTCCAAGCATTATAGCCGCCTTTGAGGTCGTATATTTCCTTAAAACCTAATGCTTCTAAGGTTGGTGTGGTTTTACCGCTCCGTCCGCCTACGGCACAATACACCAAAATCGGATGTTTTTTGTCCAATTTATCGAGCTGCGTTTTGAAGTTGGGCGAACCAAAAATAATATTTTGCGCACCAGCGATAGCTCCGCCCGACACCTCTTCGGGTGTCCGAACGTCTATGATGTACGCATTCGGCGAAGCCGCTATTTTGGCTTTAAACTCCGCTACGGTGAGTACTTTGGTGTGTTCGCCTGCTTTTTGCGCGCAAGCGTCAAAACCCATTGCGCCAAGCAAAAAGGTAATTACAAATAGAAATTGATTGATTTTCATGACTATTTTTTTGTTGATTGTAGAATATTTTATTCGCTTTATGCACGGCAAATGTACGGATTTTGTGGTATAGTACAATCACTTTTTTTGTGAAAAATGCTACAGAAGTACAACCGCAATATTTTGCGGTTCTGCGCGAACCACCAAATGTACCCACGCACGGGCGTAAGCATTACGCCCCGACCGCGCAATTCCCCCTACCGCACTGTTCACTGTTCACTAAAAAACTGTTCACTGCCCTCATTCACCCTGCCCCACCACTTTCCCGCTAAAAATGACCGCCCCCTGTCGCCGCACCGATACATAATAAATGCCGTTAGGGAGCGCGGCGGTGCTAATGCTCACACGCTCGGGCTTCATGCCTTCGGTGCGCAGTACAGCCCGAGTACATCGCTGAGGGTGTAGGCGTAGCCGCTCGGGAGGTTGTCGTCGTAGGGGTAGTTGTCTGATAGGTCGATGCCGAGGGTGAGGCTGCCGTCGGCGGGCTTCGGGTATAGGCTGCCGCGCAGCGTAGCGGCGGCGAGCGGTACGGCGGAAGTAGATACCGTCGCGCCTGCTGCTATATTCAGCGTATCGCAGGCAGTGCCTTTGAGCGCGCCGAGCCGAAAATGCGGAAAGTTAGGCACGATACCATAATATATAGTAGGTAGCAGGACATCATGCAGCCGCAGGTCGCGGGATAAGCCTGCACCATCTGGGTTGTGTACAGTATGCCACATCTGCGTAGTACTCGGACCCGCGATATAATCTTGCCATTAGGCGCGTTAAAGGGCTGCAAGAATAAAGTATTATAGTTGTGCGGCGGGCTTACCGTTGTTCTGTCCCACAGACCTACCGTGATAGTCGACGCGGCTATATCGGGTGCGTAGGTATCGTATTGTATAGTACTCGTATCAGTATTGCAGTAAAGGTAACGCGAGTTTGGCGAAAAGCATATCCCTGCCTACACCTCAGCAAAATACTGGCTAAAGCGCGGTATAAACCTGCGGTTGCTCAGTAAGCCGCTATACCTATCAAAATCATATATAAAAATACCTCTATTTGGTATTTTATGGGCATACTGACTGCCATCTGGTGAAAACTCTTGGAAATAAGTACCGAATATTTAGTCGGCGAGCGGGGAAGGCATGGTTTGCGCGGGTAGCGAGTCGACACCCTTAGTGCTTAAGTAATCTATGGTATTTATCTAACCTCCAACCCGGTCTTATCAGCCACTAATCGCGCCCGTTAGCATGACGGCACAGCTTGATACCTGGTCTCGTTAGCGTATCGCCTCGCAGGGCTTTCACCTCTCTGCTTGTCACCGCGCCTCGACCGTTATTGAGGTACATATCGATAGTCGTAATATTAATGCCTTTCAGTGCCGCATAGTGGTCATTCGCAGAGGTAGTAGTTAAGGTTGGTAGATGGTGGAAAATATAATAGACGTGGTCACTGCCCGGCTTTGGTATAGGGACAGCTCCTTGTATTATAAGACTACCGTCATCGGAGCGGTAATCGGGCATACACAAACTATCGCCGTTAAACATGATGTGGTAGGTGCTATCTACAATAGTGTAGCCATTAAAAGAAAAAAGATAATGCCCTGCAGTATCTGACATCACGACAGGCGAGCCAACAAAATCAATAGGGTTGTTTTTGAACTGCTGCTGCATCGGGCAGTAATTAAAATCAGTAAGTGTAGTGCCGAATATGGGTTGTGTGGCATGAGCATAACTTGAATATCCTCAGGTTAAACGCATGATAAATGACAAACCTATGACAAATTAAATATTGGTGTATATTTCGTATTTTTGGGGAATGGAAATACCAGAAATATTCAGTAC
>JAYWGJ010000277.1:0-21511 GCA_043778315.1 Saprospiraceae bacterium
GCCGTCGCGCTCTTTGCGCTGCAACTCGAGCGACAAAACGTAGCCGCCCAAAACGAAGGCTATCGCCATCCATAAACCAAACATTTTGACGATGCTCAACGCTGGAATATCAACGCCGAGCGTCTGCTTAATAAAAAAACCTAAATCTGGATACATGATGAAAAAACTATAAGCGGTAAGCTGTGAACTAAAAACTATAAGCGGTGAGGTAAAAACTTTAAGCTGTAAGCGATGAACTAAAAACTATAAGCGGTGAGGTAAAAACTTTAAGCGGTAAGCGAAAAACACAAAACTGTAAGCGTTAAGCTGAAAACTAAAAACGTAATTTTTTTTGCAAAAATACTTACTTTTATTGGTAAGATTGTAACTTTACGCAAACAATAATTTAAAACCTTTACTTATCCGTTTTTATTTTAGCATGATGATACAAAAAACAAACGCGCCTGTGGGTATTCGCGCCGCTTTTAATATGATTGTGGTGGTTGCTGCATTAGGTTATTTTGTCGATATTTACGACCTTATTTTGTTCGGCGTGGTGCGCGTTCCGAGCCTCAATAGTATCGGCATTACCGACCCCGAAGCCGTTAAAAATGCAGGCTTGAGCCTCATTAATTGGCAGATGTTCGGTATGCTTTTCGGCGGCGTGCTGTGGGGCGTGATGGGCGATCGCAAAGGGCGCGTACAGGTTTTGTTCGGCTCTATTTTAATGTATTCATTGGCAAATATAATGAATGGGTTTGTGGACAGCTTCGGCGAAAACAGCCTACTGATGTACAAAATACTCCGCTTGGTGGCGGGTATCGGCTTGGCAGGCGAACTCGGTGCGGGCATCACTTTGGTCAGCGAAACGATGCACAAAGAAGACCGTGGCTACGGCACTATGCTGGTGGTGATGTTCGGCGCGCTCGGCGGCGTGACCGCCGCGCTCGTTGGGCGACAATTCGACTGGCACATCTCCTACTTCGTGGGCGGCACGTTGGGTTTGGCACTGCTGCTGCTACGCGCAGGCGCATACGAATCGGGTATGTTTCGCGAAGCGCAATACGCGAACATCGAGCGCGGCAACTTCCTATCTTTATTCACGAACGGCTCGCGGTTGCGCAAATACATCGCTTGTATTTTTATCGGTTTACCCATCTGGTTTTCGGTCGGTATTCTGATATTATTGGCAAAAGAAATCACTTTGAAAATAGGCGTGACGGGCATCGACACCAAAAACATCAACGGTACGGCGATACTCTGGCTGTACGTCGGTTTGGCGGTCGGCGACATCGCGAGCGGCTGGCTCAGTCAGGTGTTGCGCTCGCGCAAAAAAGTGGTGCTTTTATTCATTATTTTACACGCGGCGAGCATCATCACTTACCTTTCTGTACGCGATATTTCGGCTACGACCTTCGCTATAATGATATTTTTGGTGGGCGCAACAACGGGCTACTGGGGCTTGTTCGCGACTATCGCCTCCGAGCAGTTTGGCACTAATCTGCGCGCAACGGTGGCAACTACCGTGCCTAATTTTGTGCGCGGCGCGCTGATTCCGATTACCGCCGCGTTTCAGTATTTCGATGTGCGCATCGGGACTATTAATGCCGCAATGACCGTCGGTATGGTTTGTATCGCGCTCGGCATCGCCGCCGTGATTTCTATGGACGAAACTTTCGGAAAGGATTTGGATTATACGGAATAGGCAGTCTCCCCCAACCCCTCCGAAGGAGGGGAGGCGCACATGATACGCATTTATCGCTTACAGTTTTGGGCTTTGGGCTTACCTTTTCAGCTTATAGCTTAACGTTTTTAGCTTATAATTTCAGCAGTTTTTTGTATCTTTGCGGCGTTTTTTCACTACAATAATTTCTATGAAACGAGTATCTTTTGATTTTGACGGAACGCTAACCGAACAACGCGTGTTGCAGTTTGCCAAAAAGCTGCGCGACGAAGGCTACGAGCTATGGATTACGACGCTCCGACATTCCGACGAAAATATGGCAGCACTCGGCATCAAAACATTTTATAATAACGAAAAATTATTCAAAATAGCCAAACAATTAGGTATAAAAACCAATCATATTCAGTTTTGCAACGAAACGGGCTACAAATTGGAGTATTTGATAGACAAAGACTTTCGTTTTCACTTAGACGACGACCGATACATCATTCACTCAATAGGGCAACACCTGCCACATATAATAGTAGATTGTTACGATCCAGACTGGAGAACACAGTGTTTGGAGCGATTGGTGGATTAATGGTGTTGGTGATAGAGAATAAAGAATATATTGTTATTATAATATAAATGAAAAAGTTGTAATTATAATAATGCAAAAAGCAATGAATTTATACAATAAAAACAATGCAAAACCTACCAAAACTGCCCATCGGCGTACAACATTTTAGCGTCTTGAAAGGCGAAAATTACCTATATATTGACAAAACCGAAGCGGTGCATCAGCTCGCGAACGAGGGCGGCGCGTTCTTTTTGTCGCGACCGCGCAGGTTCGGCAAGTCGCTGTTTTTGCATACCTTAGCCGAACTCGCGCATGGGCGACGCGAACTATTTAACGATACTTGGATTGAAGATAAATGGGATTGGTCGCGCAAATATCCCGTACTGCATTTCCAATTTGCATCTATGTCGTTTCACGATATGGGGTTACGCCCTGCGATTTTGGTCGTTTTGAAAAAAATGTGCGTAGAACACGACATTATACCAAAAACCGACGATGTAAAATCGATATTTGGACAATTATTGCAAGAAATATCGGCAAAAAAGGGCAAATTAGTTTTATTGGTAGATGAATACGACAAACCAATTATCACTTATTTGGAGTCGCATAAAATGCCGATAGCCATTGAAAATCAAGCAATTATGAAAGATTTTTATGGTATTTTGAAAGATAATGGCGATTGTACACATTTGACGATGATTACGGGCGTTTCGAAATTTGCAAGAGTTTCGCTGTTTTCAGACCTCAACCACTTGCAAGACCTAACCTTAAACAATCGTTTTGCAACAACATTTGGCTACACACAAACAGAGGTTGAAGTGTATTTTGAGCCGTATATTGCCAAATATTTAGCTGAAACCCCAGATTTTACCCGCGAAAGATTTTTAGAAAAGGTAAAACTTTGGTACAATGGCTATTCGTGGGATAGCCGCACAACGGTGTACAATCCGTTTGGTTTACTTAACTTTTTTAAAACAGGGCAGTTTCAAAATTTTTGGTTCGCGTCGGGAACGCCAAGTTTTTTGCAACATTTATTGTTGAATAAAGGACAAACGAATTTTGAAAACTGTATGGTTTCGAATACTTTTTTAGACCAATACGACTTAGAAAACATACAATCCGCTTCGCTTTTGTTCCAAACGGGTTATTTGACCATAAAAGACATCAATCCCGAAGACAATACGATGACTTTGGATTATCCGAACTTGGAGGTGCGCGAAAGTTTTTATCAATTTTTGATAACGTATTTAGGACAACGCGAAACGGATAGCAAAATAACGGTACGCGAACTGAACGCCGCTTTTCGCAATAACGACTTGGAAGAAGCGTATCAAATTTTGTGCGAGGTGTTCGACGCGCTGCCTTACGACGTGTATAAAGCCTCGAACGAAGCACTATATCATGGACTTATACATATTTTATTCAAATATATGGGTATAAGCATACAGAGCGAAGTGCATACCAAACGCGGCAGATTAGATGCGGTGATACAGACGGGAACGCACGTTTATATTTTTGAATTTAAGTTTAATAAATCAAGCGAAGCGGCAATACAACAACTTCAAAAACGCGATTACGCCGCCAAATTCAGGCATTTAGACAAGCAAATTGTAGGCATCGGCTTGAATTTTACGGAAAAAGACCACGCCTTAGACGAGTGGATTGTGCTGGAATTATAATTTAAACAAAAATACGCTATCTTGTGAAGACAAAAATATTTCCGCTTTACGACGACACAAAAGATATTTTGCGCGTCGCGCATACTGCTGATTACAGCCGTCTGACTATCGATGTAAACGATAACAGCGTAGGAGTTGTAGGCAGTCGCGAAGACCTAAAAACTGGCGTAAATTACGATATTGGCGACGGTAATATACTGGCTATCAAGCTATTAAATAAATATTTCATTGCTCATCAACTACAAATTTTGGTGAACGGCGAAGCCGTAGAAAATAGCGATACGCACCCCGAAGTACAATTCAAATGGGTGTTTTGGGTAGCGACGCTTCCGTTTACGGCAACTTTAATGTACAATATTAACGATGCTATTTTTCGCGAAGTGACCATATCCGCAGCTATTTTTGGTATTAATTTACTGTTTTTAGCAATTTTTTACCGATACCGTAGCATAACGCTATTGCTCAGTATTATTTTATTACACGGCTATCAGGTGTTTATCCAACTCCTTATATATCCTAACCTCAAAATATATTACGGTGATGAGGCTGGTTATTTTTTGTTCAGTTGGTTCGCTCAAACACTAATATGGCTGCTGCCAACACTATATTTATTGTATGAAGGCATGGGTATTATAAGAAATCTGGAAGCGGTGCGGCGTAGCGAAAAGTAAAAATAATTTTTCAATAAAAAAATAATGTTACAAAAACTACCCATTAGTTACGCCGATTTTGCGACAATCCGCAATAAAAACTGTATTTATATAGATAAAACGCAGTATATTTACGAATTAGCCCATTCAGGCGGAATGTATTTTTTGTCGCGTCCGCGCCGCTTCGGAAAGTCGATGACGCTCTGGACGCTCAAAGAGCTATTCGAGGGCAAACGCGACCTTTTCAAAGGCTTGTGGATTGACGAACACTGGGATTGGTCGCGTAAGCCAAACCCCGTTATTCATGTTTCCTTTAAGAATATGGATTATATCGGGCATGGTTTGCAAAAAGCATTGTCGCGCTGTTTGCTCCAAATCGGAAGCGATGCGGGTATAATATTGACATCAGAAACCGCAAAGGATTTATTACAGGAGCTTTTATTCGCATTAGCCAAAACAAATAAAGTGGTCGTTTTGATAGACGAATACGACGTGCCGATAACACATTATTTGACGGATAAAATTGAATTGGCTCGCGAAAACCAAGAGTTATTGAAAGAATTTTATACCACTTTGAAGGAAAATGATAGTACAATTGAGTTTGTGATGATAACGGGCGTGAGCAAATTTGCGAAAGTTGGTATTTTTTCGGGCTTAAATAATATTCGCGATATAAGCATGGAGGCAAAATTTTCGACCATGTTTGGCTATACGCAAGAAGAATTGGAAGGCAATTTTGACACCTACTTAGCCGTTATTCAAGAGAAATTAAACCTAAATCGGAACGAATTAATAGAAAAAATACGTTTTTGGTATAATGGCTATCGTTTTAAATACGATGCGACAAGCGTTTATAATCCAGTTTCGGTTAATTTATTTTTGGAAACCCAGGAGTTTACCAATTTTTGGTTCGAGACTGGCACGCCGTCTTTTTTGGTCAAACACCTCAAAGAACATGGAATGTTTATGTTTCACAACGAAGCCGTTTCGTCTTATTCGTTCAATAGTTTCGATATCGAAAACCTAAACACCTGGGGTTTGCTGTATCAAACGGGTTACCTGACCATAAAAAGCCGCGAGGAAGACGACGACGACGCGTATTATTTGGATTATCCGAATTACGAAGTAGAAAAATCGATGGTGACGTGCTTGCTCGAGGGCTTCAATGGTTTACAAATCGGTGAGGGCGTTCCGCTTTCGCGTCGCCTCGAAAAAGCATTAATAAACAACGATATTGCGCAGGCAATCAGCGTACTGCAAACCATTTTCAAAAAAATACCGTACCAAATTTACGAGCAAAACAAGGAGGCGTTTTACCACGCATCGGTTTATTTATTGTTTACTTATATGGGTTTTCGCATACATAGCGAGGTTTGCCTCAGCGACGGGCGTTGCGATAGTTTACTAGAAACAAAAACGCATTTTTTTATCATGGAGTTCAAATTAGATACCAAACCCGAAGTCGCGCTACAGCAAATTATAGACAAAGATTACGCGCAAGCATACCGCAATAAAGGCAAAGAAATAGTCGGCATCGGCATTGTGTTTAGTAGCGAGACGCGGAATATTGGCGCGTTCGCGAGCGCGGTGCTATAGTAAAACAAACAAGAACTTTTTTTATTATAAATACAATCAATTATGCTCAAAAGTATATCGATAGAAAACTTTTTTAGCTTTGGCGCAAGCCAAACGATTACGCTCGATGCAGGCGCAAACCTACTCGTAGGCATCAACGGCTCTGGAAAAAGCAATTTTTTCAGAGCGATGCGCTTGCTACAAGCAGCATTAGACTACTCGAGTATAAAAGATGTTATTGATAAAGAGTTCGGTGGTATTAGTAATATTTTTTTCTTAGGAAAAGAAGACATAAAAAGCTTCAAAATTACTTATACTTTTGATGGAAAGAAAAGTCCATTGGTGAAATCCGATTTAAAGAAAACGATTGAAGTAGGCGCTAACATTCCTTATAGTTTTTCTTCCAATAAAGAAGTTATTGACACTATCAATGAGTTACAAAAAAATGATTGGGAATATCAAATCACTGTAAAAACAAATCACACTGGAACTATTTCTGCTGAAAAAGAAATTTCAATAGAAACCGGACATCAAAAATACACCTCTACTTATAATGGTGCTTGGTCAGCACCTATTACTACAAAACAATTTCCTGTTTACGGCTTTTCCAAACGTGACTATGATATTCATTTGCCTGTTTTTGAGAGATGTATCGTTCAGTGTTTTACTATACCCATAGAAAGGTTGTTTTTATACAGCTATTTTGATACTTCGCCGAGTAAGCTCGGTATTCGCTTTGCTAACAATAAAGAAGGTATTATACTATCGCAAAGCGGTAATAATCTAAAATATGCACTAAATTATTTATACCACGACCAACAAGAATCTTACGAAAACCTATTAGCAGCAGTACGTAATGTCAATCAGAATTTTGAAAAGTTGATATTTAAAACCTTACACGAAGATGTAACTTTATCCTTGCAAGAAAAAAAATTACACGATAGAATATCTTTAAATGCTATGTCGGACGGAACGGTACGGTTTTTATCATTGATGACTATTTTTTATAATCCCGAGCGCGGGAAACTGATTTGTATAGACGAACCCGAACTCGGCTTACACCCTGACATGATTAAAGCCCTCGCAAATGCAATAAAACACGCGGTAAGCGACGGCACGCAGTTTATTATTGCTACGCATCACCCTTTATTACTCAATTATTTTGATATTGAAAATGTGACCGTTTTTGAAAAAGATGCCGATAATCAAACTATCCTAACTCAATTAACAACCGCCGATTTGGAAAAAATGGGTGAAGAAACGGATTATGTGGGTCAGTTATGGCTCAACGGCATTATAGGAGGTGTAAGATGGTAAAAATAACGATAATAATAGAAGGCGGTGAGCCTGTAAAAAATCTAAAAAGAGAACGTGATTTACGGACAACAGCAATGAGTCCAGATGGAATAAATTTACGTTCCGCGTGGCATAAATTATTAGCCGTGAGCGAGGACGGAATAAAACCAAGAGGCTCTTATAAAACTAGCGTTACCTCTTACAAAAGACACCTTGCAGCAAGTGAAAGTTCGCTTTTGTTGGTCGACTCCGACGGAGTAGATAGAATACAGTGGTTGAAAGATAAAGATTTAGAAGAGTACAGCGAAAACGTATTTTTTATGGTACAACAACAAGAGGCGTGGTTTTTGTCGCAACCCAAAAGTATAGAAGCCGTTTACGGAAACCACAAAGATATTGCAAGTAATATTTCACTACTTTTAGATAAATATGCTCATTGCGAAGCAATTAAATATCCAAAAAGCGAGTTTACAAACCTTCTTAATCGATGTTTTGTCAAACCAAAATATAATATAAAACAACAAGCCGAATTGATAGAAAAATTAGACATTGTTTTATTAAGAAACACGTTTTCAGAGGTAAAAAATTTATTAGATAGAATAGATAAAATAGCTAAAATAGCTAAAATAAAGGAGCTTTCCAATTAGTTCCACCATAAAACCACATTTCCATCATAAAAAATATAATCATGAAAAAAACAACCACAATTATCATCGCATTTGCGGCTTTTTGCGCCGCAACTACGTCTTGCAACAACAGCGCAACAACGGCACAAAAAATCAGTAAAAACTGGCACTGCGCAGGTACCGAGCCTTTTTGGTCTGCCAACGTTTCTGCCAAAGATAACACCCTCACTTTCAACCGAGTAGGCGAGGAAAAAATCGTTGCGCCTTGTACAAAAATAGATGAAAAAGACGGCAGTTGCACTTATACTGCCGATAAATTCGCGCTTACTATCAAAAAAGAAGCGTGCAGCGACGGAATGTCGGATACAAAATTCGAATATTCGGCGCATATTGACGCGCTGCAAGGTTGTGCGGAAGCAAAGTAAAAACTAGTAAAAACTATCACATTTCAATCATAAAAAGCCATAAAATATGAGCAGTAAGGTATTAGACCTCGACATGATGAAGCAGGCGTATGCAGCGATGCCTGCCCGCATAGCCGCAGCCCGCGAGCGTTTGGGCAAGCCGCTTACGCTATCCGAAAAAATCCTCTACGCGCATTTGCACGAGGAGTCGCCGCTCGCCGACTACCAACGCGGCAGCGACTACGTTTTTTTCGCTCCCGACCGCGTAGCGATGCAAGACGCGACGGCGCAAATGGCGTTATTGCAGTTCATGCAGTGCGGCAGACCACGCGTCGCCGTCCCGAGTACCGTCCATTGCGACCACCTCATCACCGCCGAAATAGAGTCCGCAACGGATTTGGTGAAGGCGAACAACGAAAACAAAGAAGTTTATGACTTCTTAGGGTCGGTGTCGAGCAAATACGGCATCGGCTTTTGGAAACCTGGCGCAGGTATTATCCACCAAATCGTCCTCGAAAACTACGCTTTCCCTGGCGGAATGATGATTGGCACCGACTCGCACACCGTGAACGCGGGCGGACTCGGTATGCTCGCTATCGGCGTAGGCGGCGCAGATGCGTGTGACGTGATGGCGGGTTTGGCGTGGGAACTCAAAATGCCCAAACTCATCGGCATCAAACTCACGGGCAAACTCAACGGCTGGGCTTCTGCCAAAGACGTGATACTCAAAGTGGCTGGCGTGCTGACCGTGAAGGGAGGAACGGGCTGCATCGTAGAGTATTTCGGTAGCGGCGCGAAGTCGCTTTCATGTACAGGCAAAGGAACTATTTGCAATATGGGCGCGGAAATAGGCGCGACAACCTCTACTTTTGGCTACGACAAAAGCATGGAGCGTTACCTCAAAGCGACGGGCAGAACCAACGTGGCGCGCCTCGCCAATCAGGTGAAAGCCGACCTCACAGGCGACCCCGAAGTGTATGCTAACCCCGAGTTGTATTTCGACCAAGTCATAGAAATCAACCTTTCCCGCTTAGAGCCGCACCTCAACGGTCCGTTCACGCCCGACCTCGCTACGCCAATCTCCAAGATGCGCGCAGCCGCCAAAAAGAACGGCTGGCCCACCAAGATTGAGGCGGGTTTGATTGGTTCTTGCACCAATTCGTCTTACGAAGATATTTCGCGCTCCGCTTCTTTGGCAGCGCAAGTCGTCGCTAAAAAATTGACCGCTCAATCGGAGTTTATGGTTACGCCTGGCTCAGAGCAAATCCGTTATACCATCGAGCGCGACGGCTTTTTAGATACTTTCCATAGCATGGGCGGCAAGGTTTTTGCGAACGCCTGCGGTCCGTGTATCGGTATGTGGGCGCGAGTTGGCGCAGAGAAAAAAGAAAAAAATACGATTGTTCACTCGTTCAACCGTAACTTTTCGAAGCGCGCCGACGGCAACCCGAATACTTATGCGTTTGTCGGTTCGCCCGAACTCGTAACGGCATTAGCTATCGCGGGCGACCTCAATTTCAACCCGCTTAAAGATACACTTATCAATGCGGACGGCGTAGAAGTGCGCCTCGACCCGCCGAAAGGCGACGAATTACCTGCCAAAGGTTTTGCGGTAGAAGACGCTGGTTATGTGAAGCCTGCGCGTAGCGGCGGCAGTATTCGCGTGAAAGTAGCTCCGAAATCAAGCCGTTTGCAGTTGCTCGAGCCGTTTGCGGCGTGGGAAGGCACTGACCTCAAAGGTTTGCGCTTGCTCATCAAAGCGAAAGGCAAATGTACCACCGACCACATCTCTATGGCAGGTCCGTGGCTCAAATTTCGCGGTCATTTAGATAATATTTCTAATAATATGCTCATCGGCGCGACCAATTCGTTCAACGACCAAGCAGATACCATTTTGAACCCAATCACGGGCGAGTTTGGAACAGTTCCGAATACGGCTCGAGCGATAAAAGCGGCTGGTATGGGCAGCATCGTTTTTGGCGAGGAGAACTACGGCGAAGGCAGCAGCCGCGAACACGCCGCTATGGAGCCGCGTCACTTAGGCGTGCGCGCTGTTTGTACCAAGTCGTTTGCGCGTATCCACGAAACGAATTTGAAAAAGCAAGGTATGCTCGCACTCAACTTCGCCGATAAAGCGGACTACGACAAAATCAGACAAGATGACACGTTCGACATCGTCGGGCTGACAACCTTCGCACCCAACAAAAACCTCTCGATTGTATTGCATCACGCCGACGGCTCGTCCGAAACGATTGCGGTAACGCACACCTACAACGAGGCGCAAATCAATTGGTTTAAAGCAGGCGCAGCCTTGAATGTGATTAAGCAAAACCTCAACTAAGTGAACAACGAATAGTGAACAACTAACAGTGATTAACGAATAGTGATTAACGATTAGTGTTGCCGCGCAAACTATTCACTATTCACTATTCGTTGTTCACTGAAAAAACTATTCGTTGTTATCTGTTCACTAAAAAAAAGCGCAACTCCTTCATAAAGAAAGGGTTGCGCTTTTGTTATTGGCGACAAGCCGCCCATTTAAAACCTATTTAAAACCTTGTTTCTAAAACAATAAATATCCTACGCCGATTTGAAAGTGCAAAAGATAGTGTTTATCGAGACGGTCGGTAATAGGATTGCGACTAAATAAATGCTGTGGCGCAATAGCGAACGAGTAACCTGCATTTAAGACGATATTTTTCTGGAAAACGCGGCGAAAACCACCGTTAAACTCAAAATATAGCGAATTGATATAGGGTTTGCGGAGCTGTATAGCGGCTTGATAGCGGTCGCTTGCGCTGCTCGCTTCCACTACTCTCGAGCTATATGAAGCATCGTCAGTCAAAAACCGAACGGGGGCGGCATTAGCACTGACGTATAAAAATTTCATACCAAAATAAGACCCCACAGGCGCGAAACTCCCTTTTTTGCTACTCACATTAAAGCCTAAACCGATATGGTTAAAGTTCACTTTGTACAATACCGCCCTCAAATCGTCAAAATTATAGCCGTCAAACTTACTTAGGTCATAGTAATAATCTCCACCACCTATATAGGTTTGCCTATCTAATTTAGATACAAACATACCCGTTTCCCCGTAAGCAACGTCGGCTACTAATGCGAATTGTCGGCTTGTGGCATAGAGCGCCGAAAGCTCATATCGGGTACTTATTGGCACACCAAAACCAGTTAAAAGAGGCTGTGATACACTAGAAAAAGAATGCCCCGATGACGTAAAACCCAGTATAGTAGGCGTGAAATTTAAGTTCGCCTCGAGCAAAAACCGCTTACCTTGATAGCCAGGTACTACGCCTTCTTGCGCGGCGGCTGCGCTAACAAAAGCCATACAAATATTAGCTACAAAAAGGCATTTATATAGATATTGCTGTGTATTTCTGAAATAAACAGATGGGTATAAATAACTGATAGTCATTATTTTTTACGTTTAACGGTGGATTTAGATTTGGTTGCTGGTTTTACTGTTGCGGCTGTCTTGGCGGTCGCTGCTGGTTTTACCGTTTCGGTCGTTTTGACGCTCGCAGTTGGTTTAGCGGTCGCGGTTGTTTTGGTAGCTTCGGCGGGTTTTACGGTTTCTGCTGGCGCGTCTATTCCGACTGGTGCCGTGGGCGCATCTTCTTCCGTAGCTTTATCCTTATTCTTCGATTTTGATTTAGACTTTATTTGCAAAAAAATATCGTAATACTGCGCATTAAGGAACTGCGCGTCGTCTTTTATATCGCTATACAAGTATTTCACGAGCTTACTTTCGCCCGTTTCCACATTATATACTACACAATAAGTGATAGACTCCCCTTTTGGCGTAGCCAACCATCTCAGTATTTTCAAGGGCGATAATAAAACGATGGGCTGACCATTATTACCCGAAACTGGCTTGCGTATCGCAACCACACCTGTCCAACAAAAATACTTAGTACCGTATTTTCTGGCGATAGCATTTATCTCTTTTTGGTGATGCCCTGGTGTAATAGAGAGGTCAGAAAAGTCTATTTGCTCCGAAAACCAATCGTTAAGCAAGGCTATTTCATTAAATTTTTCGGCATCATCGCCTTTTACACCGCTCACATCGAGTATCGTAGCGTTCAGCCCAACTCGTGCCGCGTTATCCGCAATACAAGTTTTGAGTGTAGTTTGTGCCGCTTCGCTCGCTATAAAATCACTACCGCTTCCGTCGCTTTTTACCCGTTGATAATACGGATTGACGACCACAATTTTGTTATAGCCTAAGCGCGCACCGCGTTTATCTTTTAGCGCGCGCTCCTTTTCGGTGGCGCGTCTGCCTTTATCACTTTTGTAGTACGCTATGCGCGCAATATTTTTGTCTGCCCATATCTTCGCTTGCGCTAATTGCGCCGAAAATTCCTTGTCTTTTAGCCAATCAATAAATGCGTATTTAGCAATATTCGAGCTATCAGTAGTTATACCGTTTTCGGCTGTTTTCTCTACTTTTTTCTCTGCCTGCTGCTCGTCTATTTTGGCGTATTTGCCTTTTCTTTTAGGTTTTGCGTCGGCTTTTTTGGTGGTTTGCTCGACTACTTTTGGCGGCTCGGCAGCTTTCAAACTCCGCGCCAACAGCTTAGTATCGTTAAAATGATACTGCACCAACTCCGTGAGCGCGTCATAAGCAATCACTTTTAGCTCCTCATCTTTCGGATATGCTTTATGCAATTTCCAATTGTAATTAACCGCCAAAGCGTTCAGTTCGCTGGGCTGCAGCTTCTCCATAAAATGCGCAACGCCTTGAAACTCACCTTGTAACGAATCTATTTCTTCGTCATATTTGTTGTCCGCGTTGCGATATTTGGAGCTAGTATATAAAGCCTTGCCCACACATTTTTGTAGGTACAAGCTGTTCGGCTCTTGCTTCAGCAACATATACGCATCGTAAATGCCATTATAAAAATACTCCGAATGAAGTTGCAAAAGCGGCTGCTCAAAACGCGCTATTTTTTGCATTTCTGCAAAGCGGCTTTCGCCCAACGGGAACTTTTTTCGCCCATCGTTGCTAGCTTTTGCGAGCCGACGCTCCACTGCCGCACGGCGTTTAGCAATGTTTGGGTGTGTGTTAAGGCTATCAGCCTCCATTTCGTCCCTGCCTGCAATCGGACGTATCTTGTCGCGCTGATAAGCGGCAGGAAACTTCAAATAAGTATCCTCGAAAAAGGACTTCTCGAACTTAATTTCGTCAAATGGTAGCTCGCTGTATTTCAATACATCAAACAAACCGTCCACGCTCGCAAGGTCGTAGTCCAATTTCAAAAATCGCTCCATGCCCAAGCTGTCCGCTTCGGTCTCCAACTCTTTGGAGAACGTTTTTCGGAACAATTCTCTATTAAAAGTAGAGTTTCGCAAGACTGATTTTTGGCTCGCCGCTCTATCTATATCGTCCGATTTCAAGTAGAAATTAATCGCGTGCTTTTTTTCATAATGCACTATTTCGTGCGAAAGCGTGAACGCGAGTTGCGCCTCGTTTTCTAACTGTGCCAACATACCCATTGTCACAAAAATCATACCCTGATTGGTCGCAAAAGCGTTCACCGTAGGCGTGCGCAGGACGTAAAAGCGTAATTTAGCGCGCAACGGCTTATTGTCTTGCAGTATTCTATCCGCCACCTCCCCAATATATTTCCCAATCGGGTCATTATAGAGTACAAAGCCGCTTTGCAGCAAATCGTCCATCTTGAAATTACTTTCCAAATAGAATTTATCTTTTGTTACGCGCTCTTTTCGCTTCGCTTTTTTACTAATAGTAGCCGCTTCTGCCTTGTATTTGCTCGAAGACGGCGTAGTCAAATCGGCAGGCAAACCACCTGTAGTTTTTAAAGTCTGATAGTTATCAAAGTCCGTCGTTTGTGCGTATAGCGAAGCCGTCGTCGCCACCCAAAAACTAAGTATTGATAAAAATAAATGCTTTTTTTTGTTCATAAATAAGAAATTGAGATTGTGTTATAAATATGTTTTCACTAAGAATAAATAATTATTGTTAAAATACTTTACAAATGTAAGTAAAACATTTAACCCTTATCCTATTTTTTTAACCTTTTTATATGTTTTAAAATAGACGACATTATCGAGAGTGATAAAAAATAGTTAAAACGTAGATTTTGCGTAGATTTTAATCTGCTTTTTGAGCGTAGATAAAGAATATCGTCTATTTTATTTTAGTTATTTTTTTTAATTTAGAATAAATATAAATTGCAAATACCAAAATGGTAGCGACTTTTTATTCGTATTATGATAATAAAAACGTATATTTGTGTTCAAATTTAATAATAAAATTATGATACGACCACTCATTTTACTCATCTGGAGCATCACTGCGGGCTGCTGCACGACCGCATTGGCGCAAAGCACCTTCACAAAAATATCGCAAGCTCCTGCGGCGAATAACCCGACCGAGCCGTCGGATTTAACGATTGTAAACAACCGCATTTTGTACGAGTCGGCGGCATCTCCAACAGAGGACAAACTGATGAGTAGCGACGGCACGGCGGCTGGAACGGTAGAGATAATGCGCTACGAACCCTACGTTTCGCATGGAACGGGCATATCGTTTTATCCTTTTTCGCGAGTCAGCAATCGCATACTATTTGCTCGGCAAACGCCTACTACGCTTGGGCTTTGGGCAACAGACGGCACGCCGCAAGGTACAGAGCAGCTCACCGCCGTTAGCTCCGTTTACTACAATGCGTCGTACTTTTTCACTCGAAATAATAAGCTCTATTTCATCAATGAAAGCAATGCGGGCGTACACTTGATAGAAACCGACGGGACTAACGCGGGTACGGCTATCATCAAAACTTTTTGTACTGGCGGCGCAGATTGCTTTGTACAAACGGCGTTCGAGGCGTTCAAAATTGCAGATAAAGGCGTGTTTTTTATTGGCACACCGTCCACGGGTCAAGAGCCTTGGATTACCGACGGAACGGCGGCGGGTACACGCTGTTTGGAGATAGTGCCAGGCGCGGCGAGCAGCACTAGTCGCCCGTATGTGAACGGCGTAACGATGAACGGAAAGCTATATTTTGGTGCAGACGGCGGCACGGGGGAAGAGTTGTTTGTCACTGACGGACTTACTACGCCCACCAAGTTATTAGAAATAAATCCGACCGTAGGCAACAACGTGCATAACGTTCATGCCGCGCCCAATTCGTTTTTCACTTACAATAATAAGACGTATTTTATGGCGGATAACTATACAAACGGGCAGGAAATGTGGGTGACAGACGGTACAGCCGCAGGCACGATGATGCTTAAAGATATTGCGCCTGGACGTACCGAAAGCGGCACGATACCGCATTTTTACGTCGTCAATAATAAAGTATTGTATCAGTTGTCAAGCACAGATTATCAGCAGCCAAATAAATGCGATATATACAGTACCGATAGTACACCCGCAGGAACGTCAAAAATCACGAATTGGAACTATGTATTTGATGCCTTCGTACCGCGTATCGTGTACAATAACAAACTATATTTTATCGCTACACATACCACGGGGACGCATTTGTATATGACCGACGGCACAGCCGCAGGCACGACGTTAGTAAAAACGCTCAACACGTCCGCACAAAATCAAGACCTCGCCGTAGCTAATAGTGCAAAGTTTCAATTGATAGGGACTAAGTTTTATTTTTTGTGTCTGCCGACGGGAAGCACAGTTGCACAGCTTTGGGAAAGTGATGGCACGGGCGCAGGTACAAAAGCCGTCACACTACAAGCTCCCGTAGTGGTTGCTGCTGCTAACGATGTGCGTATTTATGAGTTGGTACAGCTCAATAACGCTGTTTTTTATAGTGCTAATTATAATACTACGACAAACGAACTTTGGCGTTTCGCGCCGACGCTACCCGTCGGCTTCGACAACCCGTTATTAAGTAACGCTACTTTTACGGTTTACCCTAATCCGAGTACAGGTGAGTTTTGTCTTTCGGCGAATAGTGATTTTGCGGCAACAGCCGACTATACCACTCCCCTATCTATCCAAATCACCAGCCTCACAGGGCAAAATATACAAACGATTAAAACCGTAAATCTACCTTACACCTTAAATTTAGCAGCGTTGCCAAACGGCATCTATTTTGCCAAAATTCAAACCTCGACAGGTAAGTTATTTACACAAAAATTATTGGTACAGAAATAAAGTAGAGGCGTAACAAATTGTTGTCTTGTACTTATAACAACCAAAAGCCCTTCTACTGACCTAATGCGGTTTAGTAGAAAGGCTTTTTTGATATACTGTGTAATAAACAGCTCTATTATAAAAATAGTCAATTGGGGTTAGGTAAGCCCAATTTTAATATTTTTAACACAAAAATTGCATTTTTTAGCTTAAAGCTACTCTAATTTTATAATTCGGAATCATCTATAAACCCCAACTTAGTTATCACTAAACACCAATCACTGAACACTAACTGTTGAAAAACTGTTCATATTTACTAATTACTAATCACTGATTACAACCTTCCCATTATACAAACCCTTCGGCGTAGTAATATGAATAAAATACAAACCTTTTGCAAAAGACTGCGTATTGATAGTAGTATTGTTTTGGGTTAACATTTGCGAATGATACAGTTTACCATCGATAGTATAAAGACTAAAAACAGCATCGTCTGCTTGTTCTAATCCGATATTCAAGTAATTTCGGGCAGGATTTGGTGATATTTGAACAGCCAAACTGTTAGCGAGTGAGTTAGTCGCTACCGCGAGTACATCGTTTTGCGTAGGTGGTGCGGCTTCGGCTTGCGTGACCGCTTTGGTCGCGTCCGTTTGCAGTATCGCAATTGCATACACTTGACTGATGTCCCAAACCGCGCTTACCGCCGTGCGCGCTGTGATAATGCTGGAGTCACCGACAGCAGGCATCGTCACCGTAGCCCCTGTTGGGCCAACCAAAGACTTACGAAATACGTCACGATGCACACTTTCGCCGTTTGGCGCGGCATAGTTTTTAGTTTTTTCCGCTACCGCGACAAACAAACGCTGTGCGCCGAGCGTATTCGCGGCAACAGTTTTAATAATGATTTTAACGACCATCGAGTCCGTACCGTATTTGTATTGCTTCACGCGAATACTGACGGGCGTAGTTTGGTTTTGGAAGGGCGTAAGAAAAGCGTTAGTCGCAAAATTAACACCTGCTGCTTGTACCACGCCTTGCACCACGATGCGCGGCGTTCCGCCATACACGCCATAATAGTTGGTTCGTCCATCATTTTGCACTACATTATGTGTGTTAAAAACACAAGAACTGTACGGCGACGACGGGTGAACCGACAAATGCAACACATTCGGATTCGCCGCGAGCGTAGTATATAAGCCAGGGTTTCTGCTCGCGCAGATACCACATAGCGAATTGGTAAAATGCTCTACGACCACTTTTTTAGCCACAGGTTGAGCTACTGCTGCCGTTGCGACAAGCAAAAAAGAAAGAATAATTGTTTTTTTCATGATATTTATAATTAAAAATGTAAAAAAATGTAACGTACAGACCCAATTAATCGCGCCTGTACGTTACTTATATATATTATCGCCACTTTACAACGGTACTAATCATTAATCCCTGAACGTTAATCACTGAACACTGAACACTAATCACTCAAAAAACTGTTCACTATTCGTTGTTCACTATTCGTTGTTCACTGCCTAAAACCGTTTCACCCTGCTATGACAATACGGCGTTCCGCCATTCTTTTCGTAGTGTTTTTGATGGTATTCCTCCGCGTCCCAAAACCGAGTAGCGGGCTTCAATTGCGTAGCAACATTAAAACCTTTGTCTTTCAAGGTCTGAATAAGCCGCTCCGTTATCTCTTTTTGGCTGCTGTCTAAATAAAAAACGACCGACTGGTATTGCTGACCTAAATCGTTGCCTTGTCCTGTGGCTTGCGTTGGGTCGTGTATCTCAAAAAATAGTTTAGCGAGCGTTTCGTAAGAAGTTTTCGACGGGTCGAACGTCACTTCTAAGGCTTCGTAGTGACCCGATTTGTGGCTACAAACCTGCTCGTAAGTAGGGTTTTGTATTTTGCCGCCCGTGTAGCCTACGCTCGTGCGCGTCACGCCTGTTGCATTCTGAAAATAGTACTCTACACCCCAAAAACAACCGCCTGCAAAGATGGCTTTTTGCAGATTAGTAGCCGCAGCCGTTCCTTTTTCTATTTGTTTGGCTTGGAACGTGAGCGCGATGCCGTCCATGCAATAGCGAAGCCCTGTCGGCGCAGGTCCGTCGTTGAAAACGTGACCTAAGTGCGCGTGACATCGCTGACAAGTGACCTCGTCGCGCGACATTCCGTGCGAGTCGTCGGCACTTACGTCGATGCTTTTTGTGGATAAAGCCTTGAAAAAACTAGGCCAGCCCGTCCCAGATTCGAACTTTGTTTGCGAACTAAATAAAGGATTTTGGCAGCTTACGCAATAAAAAACGCCCTTATCGTGGTTTTTGTACAACGGACTCGAGAACGACGGCTCCGTGCCTTGCTCCCGCGTGATAGTGTATTGCTCGGGCGTGAGCGATGCGCGCCATTCCGCTTTTGTTTTTTCCACTTTCGTTGTCCACGCCGTATCGAACACGATATTTTGTGATACTGTATTAGCGGCAGAAGTAGTTTTTTTGGGCGATTGCGCGCAACTTACGAGTGCGAATGCCAAAAATAATAGCACTGAGATTGGTTTCATGGTTTTTTTTATTTGTAATTTGATAAAAATGATACTATTTATTACCTAAATATTGAATTGATGACTTTCAAAACTACTACTTTTTAACCGCCGTACCCACTAACGCAGGTAACGGGCTATCTTTCGCTACAAAAGTAAGCGAGCTAGTATTTACACAATGCCGTGCGTTTTTTGCCGTCAATTTTTCGTTATAAAACACATGGCCTAAATGCCCCTGACAACGCGCGCAAGTGATTTCGGTACGCTCGCCATCCGCATCGGTTGTTTTTGTGACCGCGCCTTTTAGCTCTTGGTCGAAGCTGGGCCAGCCGCAACTCGTGTGAAACTTCGCGTCCGATTTGTATAGCAGTGCGTTGCATTGTCTGCAAATATACGTCCCTTCCTCAAACTTATCGGTGAGTTCGCCCGTAAACGGCGCGTCCGTACCTTTATCTATAATTACGCGCTGCTCCGCTTCGGTCAGCTTATTAAATTGGAACGCAGATGCGGGTACGTTTGCGCTGGTCGGCGCATTTTTGGGTGACGGTTGCGCTTCGCAACTACTCATACAAAACGTAAAAACCGCAATTAAGATGCAGTAAACCCCTGTAAATTTGATGGTTGGATAAAACATGATTAGATTAATTTAATAATGATGTGAAATATAAACGCGCTATCGGCGCAATAAATAAATATACGACTACTATATAACAGTAGTTTTTTTGGTTTAGTTAAATGTTTGTGAATAAGAAATGATGTTGATGATGTTAATTTATTTGGTTAATCATAAACTTCACAAACTTTTCACAAAGGTATGCCCGATACCTATATATAAGCAATAGCTATTTTTCCCTAAAAAATGTAAATTTGTCCTTTTGTGGATAAATAAATTATGTTTTGCACCAAAAAGTATAAGAGCGATTAGCCGCATAGCTTACAATATAAAATATTCAAAACAAATTATTGTACATAAAACTATAAATTATAAACAATTTGTTTTGTTTTTAATGAAAAAAATATTTACCTTTGCGGTAAAACCTATTTATATAATTACCTAAATTTACTGGTGGAAGATAATAAAGACAGCCAAAAAGAGAGCGGCGACCACATCATCACGCTCGGCGAGATGTACCAAAACTACTTCCTCGATTACGCTTCGTATGTGATTTTGGAGCGCGCGATTCCTGCTATCGGCGACGGCTTAAAACCCGTGCAACGCCGTATTTTGCATACGATGCGCGAAATGGACGACGGACGTTTTAATAAAGTGGCGAACGTGATAGGCAGCACGATGTCGTATCACCCACACGGCGATGCGGCTATCGGCGACGCGCTCGTCGCGCTCGGGCAGAAAGACCTGATGATTGATATGCAGGGCAACTGGGGCGACACGCGCACAGGCGACGGCGCGGCGGCGGCGCGGTACATAGAGGCGCGCCTCTCCAAGTTCGCTTTGGAAGTGGCGTTCAACCCCGATATTACGGAGTGGGGCGTGAGCTACGACGGGCGCAAACGCGAACCCGTCGGCTTACCGATGAAGTTTCCGCTCTTGCTCGCGCAAGGCGTAGAAGGGATTGCGGTGGGCTTGTCGACCAAAGTTATGCCGCACAATTTCAACGAGTTATGTGATGCGAGCATCGCGCACCTCAAAGGTAAAACCTTTATTTTACACCCCGATTTCCCCGACGGCGGCTACGTTGATGTCACAAATTACAACGCAGGAAAACGCGGCGGTAAAATCCGCGTCCGCGCCAAAATAGAAATTGCAGATAAAAAAACGCTGCTCATCAAGGAGTTGCCTTTCGGCATAACGACCACTGGTTTGATTGATAATATCATCAAAGCGAACGATAAAGGGCAAATAAAAATAAAAAAAGTTACCGATAATACGGCAGCAAATGTAGAGATTCTGATAGAATTACAGGCGGGCGTTTCGCCCGATGTGAGCATCGATGCGCTATATGCCTTCACGGCTTGCGAAAGTAGCATTTCGCCAAACGCTTGCGTGATTATTGACAATAAACCCTACTTTATCGACGTACACGAGATACTGCGGTCTTGCACCGAGCAAACCCGCGAGTTGCTGCGCCGTGAGTTGGAAATTAGAAAACACGACCTTTCCGAAAGGATTTTATTCGCTTCGCTAGAAAAGATTTTTATTGAAAACCGCATTTATCGTGACATCGAGCAATGCGAAACGTGGGAATCTGTTATCACGACTATTCACGCAGGTTTAGAACCCTACAAAAAGGATTTTTATAGAGTTATTACAGACGATGATGTAGTACGATTAACCGAAATTCGCATCAAGCGGATTTCTAAATTCAATGCTTTTCAAGCAGATGAATTGATGCGCAAACTCCTCGAGGACTTAGTAGAAACGGAGCATCA
>JAYWGJ010000278.1:0-5486 GCA_043778315.1 Saprospiraceae bacterium
TTTGTTCGTTATTAGAAGAGTACGCTGCGCCGTTTGTGGGCAACTCGTCTTACGAAAAACAACTTTTAATAGATACTAAACACCTACATTTTCAGTTGCAAAGTGTGGGCTGGGACGGCGATACGTTTACGCATAGCGTAATGTTGCATTTTGATATAAAACCAAATGGAAAAATCTGGATTCAACAGAACTGGACAGAAGACGATGTTGCGGTCGCGCTCCTGCAACGCGGCGTAGAGCGTACCGATATTGTGGTCGGGTTTCAGCCGCCGCGCTACCGCGAGTTGTCGGGTTATGCGGTGACGTAAAATTGCTGCATTACAAAAAAACATTTCCTAAACGCCTCCTTATGCGCAACACCATTTATCTCTTAATCGGTAGTTTTGTTTTGCTCACCAGCTTCACCTATTACTCGCGGCAGTATCAGGCGCGGCTGCGTGCCGACGCGGAGCTATCTCGAAACTTAATTAAGAGTTTTGATTGGATAGAAAAAAGTAATAGGGTTCAGTTTGATTTGATAAAAAATTTGGTTCAAAAACAGCCTAAATACCTTCCTTTTCGTACTTGCGCCAACCGAATACATATAATAACGTGTAGCGCGTACCGTAGTCTGGTGGGTTTGGGACAATGTTTTGAGTATGATGAAATAATACCTATTGCGCGGAATAGTCGCGATATAGATTGCGCCGCGCTACTGCGGCTGCACGACAGCCTCAACCGCCGCTTCGTCGCGCTCGGCAGCGACTCCTTATTATTAGCACAAAAAATAAAAATTCCTTTTGATGCCGTTTATGAGCATAATTTCCAAAGTGGCATCGGTGTATTGCCTTATAAAAATAAGATAGAGCAGTTTGCTTGGTTTAATCTCGAACTTGGTCACTGGCAAAACATCTGCGCGGTTTTACTCGCCGACCTCGTAGCACACGCGATGAAAATGGTGAAATCTGACGAATATCGTATTTTCGAGATTACGGAGTACGACCGACGAACACCACCACATTATCCTGATAGAGATATTAGTTTTGAAAAAATACTGATTCACTCTGAAAATATCAAAATGTACAGCGATAGTATTGCCAATAAAATGGATAGCAATCTCGTTTATTATACATTCTTGAAACCAATACGCAACCCTGCTACTGGACAATGAGGAGACTCTGGTTCTATTTATCCTATACGTCCTAAACAATACTATGGAAAATAAATTAGCCGCTTTGCTTTTCGGCGCGTCGCTGCTGTTTAGCGCGTTCGTGTTGCCTACTTTTTTTGAACAAAAAAGTACCGACGCGCTCGCACAATCGCTGTGTTCGCGCACTGATATTCAGATGAAAACGATGATAGGCAACTCTGCTGAAACGGTCAGAATAATCGGAATATCAAATTCTTATCTTAAACCATTTTTATCGGTGGTAAAAGATACTTTCCTCTGCGAAAAAAATGCAATGATAACGGCAATATCGCGTATTGGACAGCAAAAACAACGCACTTCCGAAATGTACAGCAATTTGTATCATCAAAAACAAGGTTGTATCAAAGGTGTGTACCGAAGAGATGGAGGTAATGATGGTGACCTCGAAAAGCAATTGCAGTATGCGCATACTTTGGATATTAGAATAGATACGACCTTAGCTAAAAGCCCTATCGACGCTCAAAATATGTCGTTGCAGTCGTTGCAATTGGATTTGAATGTGACAACTTTATTCCTTTTACATTATTATATGAGTAAATTTAGCGGCAGAATGGGCGATGTTCCGCGCAAGCGATTTCAAAAAAATAGTTTTTTGAGTACTCGCCAACATCAGTTTATTGCTTACAGCTTCCTGCTCCTAGTCGAGTATTCGCGAGCATAAGTTTACAGCTTCCTGCTCCTAGCCGAATACTCGCGAGCATAAGTTTATCGCTTATCGCTTACAGTTCACAGTCAAAAGCATCAGTTTATCGCTTACAGTTCACCGTTTAAAGTTTCAATATAATGAAAAAAGCACTCATCGTAGTAGATTTACAGAACGATTTTTGTCGCAACGGCGCGCTCGAAGTTCCCGACGCGAACGCCGTCATCGCGCTCACGAACGCGCTCATGCCGAAGTTTGACCTTGTTGTCGCGACGCAAGACTGGCACCCTGCCGACCACGGCTCTTTCGCCGCCAATCACCCGTGGCGCAAACCTGGGCAGCTCATCGAACTCGGCGGGTTGTCGCAAATACTTTGGCCCATACATTGCGTCCAAAACACTTATGGCGCGGAATTTGTGAAGGAGTTAGATATTACAAAATTCCATAAAGTGTTTCGGAAGGGAACGGACGTAAATATCGATAGTTATTCTGGTTTTTTTGATAACGGGCATCGCAAAGCGACGGGTTTGGGCGATTACCTAACGGCGGAAGGCGTGACCGATGTGTATGTACTCGGCGTAGCCACCGATTACTGCGTCAAATTCACTGCGCTCGATGCTGCCGCGCTTGGTTTTGCTACCTTTTTGGTAGCCGATGCGAGTCGCGGCGTAAATATCCAACCCGACGACGTAGCCAATGCACTCGTGGAAATGCAAAGAAAAGGTGTTAAAATGGTAGAAAGCGCACACATTACATAAAATAATAATTTTATTTTTACAAATGCGTATCTTATAGTTGATATTTTGCGTCTAAATACTTTGACTACTTACAATAGAACTCTTTGCGTCTAAAACTCTGCCTCTTTGCTTCTCCGCTTCTCCGCGTTTAAAATCCCTAAAAAACGCTTGCGTTTAAAAAAATTTCTTCGCATCTAAAAAGCCTCAATATACTTTCCAACTCAAAAACCATCACTTGAAAAACCGCTTTCTTTTTTTCTTATTTTTCTTTTTTGCTTGCGCCAACGAAAATTTTGCGCAGACCGACACGCTGCGCACGACCATCAGTTTCAACGGTAGCGTAGCGCAGACGATTACCGTTTGTGCTACCGAAACGCCGATTGCCTTAGTCGGCAATATACAATCTACTACCGTTAATCCGTATAATGGAAATGTGACATGGCAAACGCTCGGTTTTGGTTTTTTTAGTGCGATAAATAACACCCAAACTACCTACACGCCCGACCCCGACGACCTCACGGCGGGCTTCGTCAATATACTATTAAAACCGAACTGCAACTGTCCGCGAAGCTACGATACCCTCAAAATTATATTTCGAACGCCGTACTCTATTACCAACGTAGCGGCTACGGCGGCTACGCGCTGCGACGTATGCAACGGCAGTTTTCGCTTGACGCTCGACGGCGGAGTAGCACCGTTTACCATTGTTTACAAAAAAAATAATTCACCGAATACGACACTTACCAATCAAATCTTAAATACTACTAATCAATTAGTTATAGGTAATTTGTGTGAAGGCAATTATCAAGTTATCAACATCATTGATGCCAACGGCTGCGCGGTGCGCAACTTAGGTATTGCTAGTAATATTACGATAGAAAAACCGCTTTCGCTCGCGCTCTCCACACGCGGCGTTACGCCCGTAGCCGCTACGCGCTGCGACGTATGCAACGGCAGTTTGCTTGTAGGGGTACAAGGCGGCGTTGCGCCGTTCGCGGCTAATTACTTACTGAACGGTGTTGCGGACACGCAAAACAACCTTACTTTGAACGCCACGCAACAAGTCAGTATTACTAATATTTGCAATACATCTGTGACAAATATTGTGATTACCGATGCGAACGGCTGTGCGATGCCTTTGCTCGCGGGTGCTTACGCGGTAGCGCAGCCTACGCCGCCCGCTATCGGCTTCGACGGTTTGACCGTCCGTGATGCCTCTACTTGTAGCCTCTGCGACGGTAATTTAGCGATTCGGATTGCCAATAATCAGACAGGAACTGCGCCTTATACCGTCCGTTTTGATAGTGCGGGCATCGCCCGAGTAAGAAATATTTTACAAATTTCCTCGAGCAATCAAATTATTATTTCGCCACTTTGTCCTGCCACATATAGCAATATCAATATTAATGATGCAAACGGCTGCAACCTACAATTTACAACGGTTTTGGCGGGTCCGTATATCGTAAATTCGCCCGCTTCGCCGCTTATCGCGAACGTCACAACCGACAATATTTGCGGTAACGCAAGCGGTAAAATAAAATTATTATTGAGTGCCATGCAACGCGGAACGCCTCCATATCGTATTATATTAAGAAAGAATATAAATGATAGTTTAATATATAATAATTTATTGGCGATAAGCGACGTTATTACCCTCAATAATGTGCCGCCCGCGATCTATACGAGCATCGAAATCAGGGATTTGAACGGCTGTATTAGCACTATATCGGGAAATTACACTATTTTTACACCTATTATATATACTAAAACGGTGACGGGTTGCCAACCAAATGGCAGTATTCAGCTTGTCGCAACAGGAAATGGAGCTTTGACCTACGATTGGAATAATACGAAAGTAACCGCTACGATTACGAATTTGGACGCAGGCATATACACGGTGACAATCACCGACCCGACCGCTAACTGTACTGCAACTACGTCCGCTATACTGCAACCGTGCAGCAGTACGCGCAACGAAACGGTGCTGCTCAACGACTCGCTTACGCTTTGTCTGCCTGTGGGCGACCTGCCGCAACCCGTTACCTCGATTAGTTTTTGTGGTGCGCCGAGCATCGGTCAGCTAACCACAAACGGCAGTTTGACTTGCGTGAAATACAAATCGGGAACGACCCAAATTGGCAATACGAGCACTTGCGTAGTGCAATGCAACGGGCAAGGATTGTGCGACACGACGTTTATTAATATAGGTGTGATTTACCCAAAACCGACCAAACAAACGCTAATAGATACGGTAGGTGTAGGCATCACGAAAACGAATTGCGTGAGCGTACAAGAGTTGCGCAGCGCGCCCGTTACTTATAATAATATATGCGCCGCAGGCGCGAATACGAGTTTTATAAATACGACTAATTGTATCAAATACAAGGGTTTGACGGTTGGTGTGGACACGGCTTGTTATGTGATTTGCGACCAAATTGGCGTGTGCGACACCACCATTTTGATAGTGCATACCGTCCCCAAAACGCACGCGTTCGACGATATTATTACGGTTGCGTCGCAGACGACGGTGGTAGTGCCTGTTTTGGAAAACGACGGGTTTACGGGTGCGCCGACGCTCACCGTGCTACGCGGCACACAAGACGGTGAATTGGTGCTAAACAGTGATAATCAGCTTACTTTTACCTCTTTCGCTAATATTTGCCGACCGATTCCGCCTATTTATTACCGTATTTGTGCGCCGTCTGGCTGCGACTCTGCTTATTTGTACATCAATATTGATTGCGAAGCACCCAAAGAATTTAAAATATACACGGCGGTTTCGCCGAACGGCGATGGCTACAACGATGTTTTTTTTATACAAACGATAACGCAATATCCGAACAGCGAACTACAAATTTTTAACCGTTGGGGCGGCTTGGTGTATGAAAAAATAGGCTATACCAACGATTGGGGCGGC
>JAYWGJ010000279.1:0-5484 GCA_043778315.1 Saprospiraceae bacterium
ATAAAACCCGCGTCGCGCCCCATCACCTCGATAAAAAACAGGCGGTCGTGCGAGTCCGCCGTATCGCGTATTTTGTCCACGGCATCGAGGACGGTATTGCACGCCGTATCAAAACCGATAGTATAATCCGTACCGTACAAATCGTTGTCGATAGTACCCGGAATACCAATAAACGGCACGCCAAACTCCTTGAAAAACAACTCGCCGCCCGTAAACGTACCATTCCCACCGATAGCGATAATACCATCTATTTCGTAGGCAGTAACGATATCGAAAGCCGCTTTTCTGCCCTCTTTCGTCCTAAACCGCTCGCTGCGGGCCGTTTTGAGTATCGTGCCACCTCGAGAAATAATGTTACTAACGGAGCGCGACTCGAGCGTCTCGAAGTTGCCATCTATCAAGCCGTCGTAGCCGCGCACCACACCCATTACAGCAATATTATGGTAAATACAAGCGCGCACCACTGCCCGAACCGCAGCGTTCATGCCCGGCGCGTCGCCTCCGCTACACATCAGCGCGACTCTATTGATTTTTTTTGTTTCTTTCATAAATAAAATTATATGATGTTCAAATGTAAATTCAAATGTAAATGTGAATGTATCAAACAATTTACAAACTTTTTGCAAAGGTCGTACAATTTTTTATTCTGTCAAAGTGTTTTGAAACCAATTTTTTTATTTTACAAAAAAAATAATAATACTCGAGACCTACGATAATCTCTAAATCTGGAATTACGACTATCATTTTTTTATGTTATATGATATTTTGTTGCCTACAAATCCCTATTTTCAAAATATTGTTTATTACTTTTGTCGATGAAATCGCAATAATAAATTTTGATTAATCCAAACAATATAATTAACTATAATTTTACGAAAATGAACAAAAAATTATTTAGCTGCCTACTCCTGTTCGCCGCTTTCACTGCCAACAATTTGCAAGCGCAAGATGTGATGTTCCAAAACTGGTATTGGAATTATCCGTCTATCGTGTCGGGCAAAAAATGGCTCGCCGCATTCCAACCCAAACTCGAGGAAATGTCTTACAACGGCATTGGTTATCTTTGGTTGCCGCCATTAGCTCGTGGCGGCAGCAGCAGCAGCATGGGTTACGATGTGACCGATTATTTTGACTACGGTCAATACCAATCTACCCGTTGGGGAACGCGCTCGCAGCTGAATAATTTTGTAGCTGCTGCCAATAATTATAATATAAAATGCGTCGGCGACTTAGTATATAATCACCGCGAAGGCGGAAAACAAGAGACTAATGTACCTGTAAAAGGTTGGATTAACAACTTTAACGCTACTAAATATAATAATGGAAACGGCGACTCGCCCTATCCGAGCGACCGTGTGCGCTGTTATGTACCTATCGGACCAGGTACGCTGCACGGCGCGGGTGTTTATTATGTAAAGGTAAAATCGGCTTCTAATAGTCCAAATTTTACGGATAAAAACTATCATTTTTTCTCGTGGACAAAACGCACGCCCGCCGATTATAGCGGCGGAACGCAAGAGGTAGAGCCTAACGGCGGCGGCGCGTGTGGGCAAGGCTCGCAAACCGTAGGACTCGGCAAACGGATTTTTGCTAAAATAGACAACCCGTCAGCTTGTAATTACGACGAGTTCAAAATCACAATTGACTCTACGCAATTCAATAGAACTGGCGATACGCTATATTTTAGTATGGCAAATGTGAAACCGACGGGCGGTACTTTTGGCGGCGCGGATTTGGGCGATATGTCCGACCATCGCATCGACGGTATTTGGCACGTCCGCAACGGCGACGCGGCAGGACACGAAATCACACCTAACGACCTCACTTTCCAAACAGACACGAATTTTAACGGCTTGCCGAGTGGCAGAGGTGGCATGAATTATAGCAATTTCCGTCCGAACGGCGACCCTTGTACCCTCAACGGCGACCAAGAATCGATGCTTTTTTTCTACGATATAGACCAGAATAAAACCGCCAGCCGCGATACGCTCCGCGAATATACCAAATACGCTTTTCAGAACGCGGGTATGCAAGGCATGCGCGTAGATGCGGTTAAGCATTTCCCCTCTGCTTTTTTTGGCAACTTATTAGATTATCTGCATACGAACGGTATCGACCCGCCTATGGTCGTCGGCGAATCGTATGACTATAATGCAGGTACGCTAAAAGCGTGGGTCGACGCGGTGTACGCGAATATGAATCAAGCCACCAAAAACGCCATTGTTGTCCGTATTTTCGACTTTGCTTTGCGCGAACAAATGCGTCAGGCTTGCGATGCTTTCGGCTATGATGTACGCAATTTATACACGCAAGGTTGCGTCGATAACGCACAATTGAGTGGCTTAAATGTGGTAAGTTTCGTGACTAATCACGATTTTAGAGAGCCATCTCAATTCATTCAAAACGACCCGATACTGCCTTACGCTTACATATTGACCAATCAAAAACTCGGAACACCGTGCGTCTATTATCCTGATTACTATGGTGCTAACAATATGCGGGGCGACCTAAACGCCCTATTACAAGTACGCAAAAAGTATCTGCGCGGCGCGCCAAACGTCGATTATCTCAACAAATTTGGGCAAAGCTACCCACAAACCTTTACGGGCGGCTATCCTAATACCACGCTCGCTTACCAAGTTCGAGGCGGTGTAGGCGGTCGCGATGCGGTAGTCGTGATTAATTTCGCGGCGGAACGCCTCAAATTAGACCAACAAATCAACGACGCTACCATGCGTGCAGGCGATACACTCACCGATATTATTACCCGTTCGGGCATTCCTTATACTATTGTAAATGGACAAAGAATGGCGCATTTTGAGGTCCCGCCGCGTAGCTTCGGGATATGGATTAAGGGCGATTTGCGCAATAAAGTAATCAGCAGTACTGATAGTATTTATACCGCAACGGAAGATGTGAAATTCACGGAAAGTGTAGTAAACGACCGCTTACAGGTATTTCCAAATCCGTTTCAGCAGTCGCTCAATATCGCTTTTGACGCACCCGAAAACGGCACGGCAACCGTGCAGTTAATTAACGCACTCGGGCAGGAAGTAGCTGCGCAACGCCTCGCCGTCACCGCAGGTGAACAATCTTATACTATCAATATTGACAATACATTGAGCAACGGCGTGTATTTTATGCTCTTGCGCTTAGGCGACAAAATGTACCGCACTAAGGTAGTCCGCGAGTAAAAAATCGTATCAAATGAAAAAAAGTCACGTTTTAAATTAGTGTTTGACACCAATTTGAAACGTGACTTTTGATTTGACGGCGTGCGGGTTTTAACCCGCACTTATTTTTATGTGATACGCATTAAAACCCACACGTCATTAAAATTGACAAAAAAAACAGTCGCACCCCATAAATAGAATACGACTGTTTTTAATTAGAAGCGTGCCGCGGGCGGGACTCGAACCCGCACTTCCGTGAAGAAACAGGATTTTAAGTCCTGCGTGTCTACCGATTCCACCACCATGGCTACTTAACAGTAGAACAAAATTATTCGCAGCTTGCAAAAAATTAGAGCGAAAGACGAGACTCGAACTCGCGACCCCGACCTTGGCAAGGTCGTGCTCTACCAACTGAGCTACTTTCGCCTATTTGTTTCAATATCTATGAAGCACTTTTACCCCATTTGTTACTCTTGTTTGCAATTGTTGTGCAAAGATAGACATACCATTTGATATTGCAAATATTATCTCCATTTTTTTTATTTTTTTATTTACAATGCGTTTACTTATAAAAATAAGTATTGTATTTGCTACCTTTGTATTAGCCTCAAAAAGTATTTCACTTCACAAACACAACTTTAATATTATATATGAAAAATCACCTTTTTATTACCTTTTTATTTTTGGCTCTTGCCAACGAAAGCACTGCGCAACTCGGCGGACAAGAAGCCTACGGTTTTCTGCGTTTGCCGCAATCCGCGCGCGTACAAGCTCTCGGCGGCGTACTGATTACGGTACACGACGACGACGCGGCGTTAGCCTACTCGAACCCTGCCGCTTTGAATAAAACGATGCACAAAGCCCTGACTTTCAATACAGGTTTGGTTGCGCCTGGCATCGTAGCAGGTTACGCGGGTTATGCGCATTACCTCAAAAAAGGCATCACCGTACACGGCGGCGTGCAGTATTTGAACTACGGAAAATTCGTGACGGCAGACGATATGGGCAATACAAGCGGCAATTTTAGCGCAAGCGACTACGCGATAACATTAGGCGCAAGCCAACGATTTACCCGCAAATACTCGATGGGCGCGAACGTCCGCTTTATTACGTCGCAACTCGAAAGCTATCACTCTTCCGCGCTCGCGCTCGACCTTGCGGCGATGTACACCGACACCGCGCACGGCTTAGTCGTCGCTGCTGTTTTGCGAAACGCGGGTACACAACTTTCTACTTACGCAGGTTCGCCCGAAAACGTACCGACCGACTTACAAATCGGTATTTCGAAACGATTGCGGCGGCTGCCATTCCGTATTTCGGCAACGGTGCAACACCTCAACCGTTGGAATATCCGCTACGACGACCCAAATAGCCTCAAAGAAACGAATATTTTTGGCGAACAAGTGAAGGAAGACACGTCGCTCAACTGGTTGGATAATGCGGCGCGACACGTCGTACTCGGCGGCGAGTTTTTGCTCGGTAAACGCGAAAACTTGCGCTTGCGTGTAGGCTATAACTACTTGCGTACCAAAGAGTTGCTACCCAAAAACGGACGGGGCATATTAGGACTTTCAGTCGGTGTAGGTTTAAAAATAAGCAAATTCCGAATTGAATACGGTCACGAGTTTAGGCATTTTGCGGGCAATAGCGACTTTATTAGCATCGCAACGAATTTGAGCGAATTTAAGTAATTTTTATTGTAAAAAAACTAATCTCTATCCTTTAAAAAGGGCAATCGAGCGCGAAAATCGTCGAGTTCGCGGCGGGACAAGACGGCGTGTACGAGCGTCGCGGCTTCGTTTGCGTCAGCGATTTTATCGCCATTCGCATCGGTGACTGCACTATTGCCCGAGTAGTGCAAGCCGTTGCCATCTACTCCTACCCTATTTACGGCTATCGTAAAGCATTGATTTTCTATAGAACGAGCCACCAATAAATTCCGCCAATGCCCAACGCGCTGTGTGGGCCAGTTGGCTATGTATATCAAAGCGTCGTAGTCGAGGGTGTTGCGCGACCAAACAGGGAAGCGTAAATCGTAGCAGATGAGCGGCATCAGCCGCCAGCCGCGCCACATCACTAATAACTTTTCGATGCCTGCGGTAAATACCTTTTGTTCGCCGCCCATCGCGAATAAATGTCGCTTGTCGTAGGTATCGCATTGTCCGTCAGGACGCATGAAAACGAGCCTATTGTAATATTTTCCATTCATTTCGACTATAAAACTGCCGATAACGGCTGCGTTTAAGCGTTTTGCGGTGGCTGCGAGCCATGTGCGAGTGATGCTGTTTTCCCACGGCTCGGCATAAGCCGC
>JAYWGJ010000280.1:0-5484 GCA_043778315.1 Saprospiraceae bacterium
CGCAACATTCATAAATAAGCTCAGCATAGCGAGCAGTAGGATTGCTTTTTTCATGGTAACATGATTTTTGGTAAAAAATAATATGGTTTAAAATATGGGAAGAGTATTGTAATAAATTGGTGTAACTCGAATAAAAAAAGGCGTGAGACTTTCTTTATCTATATGTTTCATCTGAAAGGTTCCGCAAAAAACCTGTGTACAAAAACATGACAGACAAGAAAGACCACACCCAAATTGGGCATGAGCCTTTCCAGCTATCCTGTATTGTACATCTTTAAATTTTGCGGATTTATCTGATATAGAGGATAATCTTAGACTAACGCTAATATGTTTAAAAGACCTTTGCCTTCTATTAAGCAGATGTTTTAAAATAAACGACATTATCGGGAGCGATAAAAATAGTTAAAACGTAGCATTTGCGTAGGTTTATACTATTTTTGAGCGTAGATAAAGAATGTCGTTTATTTTATTTCAGGTATTATTCTAATTGAATGTCACAAAGGTATGCGTTTTTATTGAAAGTACCAAAAAGGAAATTTATTGACGTAAGTAGCTGATGCGGGATTGCGCCATAAGCAAAATCATACTGGCGAAACTTCGTAGTGCCTTCGTAAACCTCTATATTGGTTAGTTTTTTATCCGATTTGATGCTGCTACCTGCTATATACACCGTATTTGCATCGATGCTGCGCACTGCATAGATAAATTTGACTTTATTATAGGGTGTTATCGTTACAGAGGTAAAATCATTACCCGTATAATTGATTTCGGTGAGGTAAGAACTGCGCGAGGTAGTGCCGTCCTCGTAGGTGTAGTTCATGTAATTGCCGTAGGCATCAGTCACTTTATTGATGCGCCAAAGTATCACCGCACCCGTAGCGGAGCTTTTAAACGCCGCGTTATTAGCTGTGCCGTACTCTATGGTTGAGCCTTGTTTGGTGACTACTTTAAAACTAGCATTGGCTGCACCCAAACTATTAGACAAGGTGATGCGAGAATAAGATTCGTTTTCGGTAGCATACGCAGAACCCGATGCGCCGTAAACACCGCTAATCAGCACCAAACGCTGCCCGTCTAAGGCTATAGCATCGGAAGTGCCGAGCGTAGGCGCGCTTGCCGCGCCGTTAGTTGCTACCGTTTTGTTGATGCGGCTTATCGCCGAACCGCTACCCGCCAAGCTCCAGCCGATACCCATAGTACTGACGTTGCTTTGCGAGTTGTAAGTAGCGGCAAGCTGCGGCTGCATACCGCCTGTGCCAGGTGCTATTTGTATAGGAACGGTGTAACCCGCGCCGCCTGTGAGCGATACGCTGTGTCCGCCCGTAGGTGTAGTTACGGGTGCGGCGGTGCTGTGCGTGAGCGGGTCAAAAGTAGCAGCAGTATAGATTTGCGCGTGCGCGCTACCTACTAAACTACAAAAAGCAACCGCGAGGAGTGCGAGCTGCGAGCTGCGAGCTGCGAGCTGCAAAAAATACTTGCTTGCGCAAGGTACGCAAAAGGTGTGGTAACTGTGGCATAAGATACATAACAAAGGTGTGATTTAAATAAATAATGTGGTTTGTTAGTTTTGTATTACAAAAGTACATTGTCTATGTTACATTTCCAAATATTTGTCGATATTTTTTTACATTTATTTTTTGGAAGTGCGCCAAAACAGCGTTTTGGCGGGTGTTAGTTCCCCCAAACGCTGTTTCGGTGGGTGCAAGTGCGCCGAAACGCTGTTTCGGTGGAAAGTATATCGACGGAACAGCGTTCCGTCGCACACGAACCCAATAAAAAAATATACTATTGATACAATAAAATCTACGTTCTTCGCGTTATATACAACAACAAGTGACAGCAAGCATACAAATTGATTAAAATCAGGTACACACGAACTTGAATGATGTACAACACTTGTGAAATGATGTACCTACATCAACAAAAAAGGTACAAACAGCATTAAAAAAGGTAGAACACTTTTAAAGTGTGGTACATACATCAACAAAAAATGTACATTATTCTTTCTGAAATGTACACACCAAATTCAAAAACGTACCTTATTTCAAATCAAAACAACCTAAAACCACACAAAATATGGACTAAACTCTACCACACAAAGAGCAAACCTAAACCTTTGTGTTTATTTTTATGAAACTAGTATTTAAAGGAGTGCTGGGTATCAAACGATTTACCGCACTCGCGTTGATTCAGAAATCAACGCTCGTACAACTCAGTCAGGGCGCAAACGCTGCCGTATTTGCCACGCCCGAACCTACGCCCGCCGTGCTGAAAGCGAAAACGGACGCGCTACAAGCGAGCCTCGACCGCATCAAGGCGATAGAGCAGCAGTTAGCGACCGAACGCGAACGCTTAGACGCGCATGCGCACGAACTCAAACAAGCCTTAGAAACTAATTTGGCGTATGTGGAGAAAACGGCAAAAGCGGCAAACGACCCGACCATCATTTTGAACGGCGGCTACGACGTGCCGAGCGAACCCGTAAAAACAACCGTTATCGGGGTGCCGCAAAACGTGGAGTTGGCAGAAGACGCACACACAACAGGCGTACTACTTGTCCGCCTCAAAGCGGTAACGGCTGCCAAAGCCTACATCGTGCGCTACTGCACCGACCTCGCGCAAGCCGATTGGAGCGTACCGCAAAACTTCACTTCGTCGGTCAATATGCGCTTGAAAGCGGACGCGGGCAAGCGTATTTTTGTGCAGGTGAAAGCCTTAGGTCCGAAAAATATGGAGTCTGATTGGAGCGATATTGCATCGCGAATAGTGCCGTAATGAAAGTGCGCCGAAACGCTGTTTCGCCCGCCCGAGATTTGCCAAATCTTAAAGATTTGGTAAATCTAAACCCAACAAAAAAAGCGTTCCACCAACGAATGGTGGAACGCTTTTTTTGTTTAAGAAGTTAAGCGTAAACTAGTACCTTCGTGCCGCTTTTGCGAAGCCTTCGAGGCTTCGTAAACGTTTTAGTGTTGCGTTTTTGCCAACTAAGATTTACCAAATCTTAAAGATTTACCAAATCTAACGGCACAAATCTGATTTTTTACCTACATTTGTAGTTCATAATATAATCTATTTTATCCAACTTTTAATTTTATTGTATGATACCAAAAATAATCCTCGGCTGCGCTATTTTAGGCTTCACCGCAACCGGGTGTAGCAACACCGACAAACAAAAAACGGCAACCGAAAATAATGCAACTCTGCCTGCACCGACAACGACCGTTGCAACGACTACCGCGCCTGCACCGAATACACCTTATATAACGACCGTCGCCGACCTCCGTATCCGCGAAACGCCTACAATGAACGGCAAAGTGCTGACGACCGTAGCCGTAGGTACGCTTATAATTGTTACGGGCAAAACCTCCGCCGAAAAAGTAACCGTAAACCTGCAAGGCAAATCCGTGACCGACGTATTTTATGAAGTGAGCCTGCCGCGTGGCGGCGAGGGCTGGGTTTTTGGTGGCGCGATAGCCAAAAAAGAAGACGCAACTGCCAAAAAAGAAGATTCGCCTTTGGCAGATCCGTTTTTAGTGACGAACACGAGCGTAGGCGGTATCACGAAAACTACTACGCTTGCCGACCTCACTACGCTGTTTGGCAAAGCCAATATTACCACAGAAAAAGAAATATACGCGAACGGCGACGTGCCGCCGTTTGAAGGCGTAACGATATACAAAGGCAAACCTGACGAGATAGAAATTGGGTGGAGCGAAGACAAAAAGACCGAAAAAATAGGTATTATATTGATACGCACTAAAGGCGGCAAATGGCATACTGCCGAAGGCATAAAAGTAGGTACGACGCTCGCCGAACTCAATAAAATTAACGGCAAACCGTTTCTGTTTAGCGGTTTCGGTTGGGATTTTGGTGGTTATATCAATAAATGGAACGGCGGAAAACTGGAGTCGCTAGACCGCTTAGGGCTTCGGCTGACAGACGAAGGCACGCATTTAGCCGGCAAATATCAAGGCGAGGTGACACTCAAAAGCGATACGCCTGATTTGCTGAAAGCAAAAATAGAAGTAGGTGAGCTATCTATCGGTTTTCAGTAAATTCAGTTTTATAAACCATAGTTGATACATAGTAAGTTTTACACAACGGACGTAGGGACGTAATGCCTACGCCTCTACGCCTACCCTTTCGCAAGCTGCTCGTAGTACAAACCTGCTGCTGTGATGCGGCGTGCCTTCGTGTCCCAGTCCACCTCGACCAACCCGAAGCGGTAGGTCGGACCCAGATTCCACTCAAAATTATCAAAGGTAGTCCAGTGCGTATAGCCCTTTACGGGAATACCGCTATCGATGCAGTCGTGCAAAACCGACATATAATCCTCAATACTCGCGATGCGCTCCGCCGCGTCGGCGGTGCAAATTCCGTTTTCGGTAATCCAAATCGGTTGTTTATAAATAGCATAAAACCGCTTAATAATTTCGCCCAAACCTTCGGGATAGTACGCCCACATCTTATCGTGCCGATAGCCCATGCGCGCCAGTTCGCCCGCATTATCCACTTCGGTAATTGGCATCGGCGCACAAGGCAGCAGCGCGTAGTAGGACAAACCCATAAAATCAGTTCGGCTGAATAGGCGCGCAGGACGCGCATTGAACCACCAGTCACCGACCGCCGCCGTCACGCGCCCGAGTAAGTTAAGCGGCTTAAACGCAACTGTATTGAGCGAAATACCAACTTCTACGTCGGGTAGCTGCTTTTTTAAGTATTCGTACAATAAATTATGGCAGTTAGCCATATTATTTAACACCTTTATCGCCTTAAAAATATTACGCTTGAACGGCGGAAAGTTACCCAACACATAGCCGTTCGAGGCATATACATTAGGTTCGTTGAACGTGTTTATCACAAACATATACTTGCCGAAATGCGTGACGCATTGTCGAGCGTAGTTCAGAAAATAAGCGTTATTGTGTCTGTCCGACCAGCCACCGCTCTCCTCAAACCACAACGGATTGGTAAAATGATGAAATACGAACATAATGCGCGTGCCTCTATCATTCAGCTTTTGAAAAAAGTTTTGGTATTCGCGCACCGCCGCCATATCAAAATCGGCGTTCGCGGCAGTTTGCAGCCGCGCCCAATCTACGCCGCAACGGTACAAACTACCGAAACGGGTGATGTACTCGATGTCTTCATCGCGGCGCAACTCGTGGTCGGTAGTGCGGTCGAAGGTGTAGCCGTCTTTGCTCGGCACGCCGCGCCAATTGTGCGCCGAAGGCGTTTCTATTTGCGCCGAAGCGGTCGAGGTGCCCCAAATGAAATCGGGCGGAAAAGGTTTGTTCACTAATTATGAATTATATGGCAAAGCCAATTATGAATTATGAAATCGTAGATTCGGCGTAGAACCGCAATATTTTGCGGTTAAATAGTTAGTACAGTGTGTATTAAATAAATTTGCATCAATTTATCTGCGAGTGTTAGTTTTTATAACAAAATCAAAATCCCCAAACGAGATTATTTAATCGACAA
>JAYWGJ010000281.1:0-5481 GCA_043778315.1 Saprospiraceae bacterium
TATCGACGGGGATAAACGGCAGGAGCGTAAACAAGAAAATAATGGTCGGAAACAGTGCCATCATAAAATTGAAAGTCAGCGAGCCTGCCCGCATCACTAGTTGATCTTGCGTTACGCCGTTGCGAAAAGTCGTGATAATATCATATAGTGGAATACCCGCAAAGCCTAAAAAGCTATGCTGTTTTGTCCAATTGATGACGTATTGACTGATTGGATTGGTGATTAAAAAACTCATTTGATTGATAATAAATAAATAAAAGCAAATATAATTATTTTTTTAATTCTTATCTAATTATAACGACAAAAAAGCCGCAACTCCTTTTTTAGAGGAACTGCGACTTTTTAGAATATTGGTTCTTTGAGAATTTTTGTGGGCGAAGCGCAACGGTGTACGGGTTTTAACCCGTACTATCTTATTTTGTGCGGGTTAAAACCCGCACGCCGATAAAATCCACAGCGAACTAAACTACGCGCTCCCAGTGCTTTTATTTCACAACCTCCACTTTCACCGTAGCGGTTTCTGTACCGATATAAATGCGTGCCATATAAATACCTGCGGCGTAGCGCGAAAGGTCGAACGGTATATTTTCGGTAGTCATTTCGGAGCGGTTCACGGTTGTGATAATCTGACCAAGTGTATTTATTAGTTCTATACGCACGTCTTGTGCGGCAGCTAAATCGATGCTGATTTGGAACTCGCCCTTGGTCGGATTCGGCAAAATATCCAGTCTGTTCACACCTGCCATGTTTACCGTCGATACCAAATTGGCTACCACTGCCGTCGCGGAACGCGTACAACCGTTGCCGTCAGTAACGGTCACACTATAAGTACCTGCCGCGAGTCCCGTCGCTGTTTGAGTGGTTTGCGTAGGCGTAGTATTCCAAATATAGCTGTAAGGTTGTGTTCCACCCGTTGCGTTTGCAGTAGCAGAACCATTCACAGGAGTCGTGGTCGTTTGTGCTACGGCAGTGCAACTGAGGGTACCGATAGGCGGACTTGACGTGACCGTGACCGAAGCGGTTTTGCTACACGTTGGGCTGGTAGTAATTAATACTGTATAAGTTCCCGCGCCGATATTGGCTAGATTTTGGCTTATTGCCGCGTTACTCCATGCGTACACAGGCGTTATGCCTGCGGGCAGATTGGTAGCGAGCGTAACCGCGCCGTTGTTGATTCCGCACCGTGCAGGCGTAGGTGTGAGCGTTGCGGTTGCGTTCGGGCAGCTTATTTCGGGACGGAGTACAAATGCTTTTTGGAAAGCCGCCGGGAGTGCTATCCAACCCGTTGTTGCGCCTACACCACGCGAAAAACCCTGACCTGCGGTATAAATATTGGGCGTTTGCGCTACCGATACTCTACCATTTATTGCTTCATTGACAGCCAAAAAGTACGTTCCTGGTGCAAAATTGCTGCCCACGCTTGGCATTGCCAACCGCAAATAAACACCCGAAGTATCGCTAGCCACTATGGTACGCGACACAGAGGTGAGCAATAGCGCGTTCGGCGCACCTCCGGTCGTACTATATATAGCGTAATTGATGACTGAGCCGACGAGACCCGGATTAATCAAATAAGCCGAAATCGTATCTAACTTAAATGGCACAGGAATGGCGAAGGTCTGCCCTAATGCCTTGTTCGCATTCGTACCGCCTACGCTTACTCCGAGCTGCCCCAACGATTCGCCGAAGGGATTACCATCTCTTGCCATCTCCTTATTTGTTACTACAAAGGAACGGAAAATTGTATCATTTGCAGTTGCATAGTCACCCACTACTTGCGTGATAAATTCGGCGGTATATTGGTTGGGCGTATTGGCAGCAGCCGTATAACCCGTTACGCTAAACGCCGCAGTCGCACCAGGTGCGACATTAGATACCGACGTACTTTGTGTATACACTGGCACAGTCAGATTGCCGCCCACATATACATTTACTTTTACAGGAATAGTGAGCGCGGCAGTGCTGTTATTTTTTACCGAGCCGTTGAGCGGCAGTACCGTAGTGGTAAATGCGAGTGCGGGTATTGCGCTGTACTCTGGGTTGAGGTAGCTGGCAGTGAGCAATTGTGCGTCGAATGCTACGGTGTTAAATTTTTCAATTTTTATATCATCGATGCCTAATAGATACTTATCATCAGTGTTATTATGAAAACCAATATAAATGGTTTGTCCTGCAAATGCGTCTAAAACCGCGCTGTGCGATGTCCACGCGGCTGCCTCTGCGGCGGTTGTAAATATAGACGCACCTGCTACTAATGCCGCTACCGAGTTGGTATTGGCTACATAGATTTCATAGCCGTCGAGAAAACCCGCATCGAAACCTTTGCCGCTCCATGTGAGTACGGTGCTACCTGCTGCGGTCGGTACGGCGAGCGCGGGCAGCACCATCCAGTCGTCGGCAGTACCCGAGGGGTTATAGTACGACGTGCTTATCGCACAAGAATCTAGCTCGCCAATTGGCGTTTTAGATGCAATCCAAGCGTTGTTCACAAACGCAGTCGTCGCGTCGGGCGTTAAGCCGTCCACGTTGTAGCGCGTGATATTGGCAGGGAAACCAGTATTAAAATTTTGTTGGTATAGTATCTGCGCTTGCGCAACAAGACTTGTACTTAACGCAAAGAATAGTAAAAATAATTTTTTCATGATAATAAAATAATTTTTGAAATGAATGGAGTTGAAATATAAAAATTTAAACAAAGTTAGCGTTTATTTTTTATTTATTCTGTATAATCAACTTTTATTTTACAACCGCCGCGACGCGTCCATTTTTTAATACTACCGTGATAGTTGTGTTTTCGGGCGCGTCTGCGGAATCGGTAAGTAGCTCCTCTCCTACCATAACCATCGAAAAACCGCGTTCAAAAACGCGTTCGGGGCGCAAAAAGTTGATTTCGCGCTCCAGTTGTATCAATTTTTGTAGTTCAGTATTGAAATAAACGGGTGCGGCACGCGCTATCAGATAGCTTTTTTGCTGCAATTCCGTTTGCTTTTTTTGTATAATCGCTTGCGCGCAATATTGCAACTGCGTTTGTACGCGCTCAAGCACCATGGCTTGCATTTGGCAAATGTGCTGCGCCCCCCCTCCTACTCGCTGCATAGTCGCCGCCATATTTTGCCAAAAATCTAATACGCGTTCTATCAAAAAATCAGCGACCGCAGTGGGCGTTTTTAGTGGCGTATGTGACAGCATATCTGCTATACTTTCGTCTGTTTCATGCCCGATACCCGTAAGTACGGGCAGTGGCATTTTGGCAATAGCGATAGTCAATGCAAGGTCGTCGAAAGCCGCTAAATCTATCCGAGAGCCGCCGCCGCGTAGCACACAAACGGCATCAAATTGCTGTTTATTATTGGCGATTTGTAGGAGTTGCGTACTGATTTCTGCTACCGCTTGTACGCCTTGTACTGCCGCCTCGAAGAGCGTAATTTCAAATTTTATACCAAAATTATTATATAATAAATGTTGTATAAAGTCTTGATAACCAGCCGCCGTAGGCGACGAAACGACCGCAACGCGCTGCACTACCAACGGCAGATTTAATTTTTTGTTGCGCTGCCATAAGCCTTCTTTTTGGAGTTGCGCTATCACGGCGCGGCGTTGCAGTTCCATCTGTCCGAAAGTGAAGGCTGCGTCGATGTCTTGCACCACCAATTTCATGCCGTACCGCTCATGGAAATCGACCACGACTTGCAGCCGTAGCTGTACGCCCGCTTGCAATAATTGTGACAACACTATCGCGCCTATTTTCTTCTCTACCTGCTTGTGTGCGGTTGCCCAAAGTACTGCGCCGCTTTGCGCCTTTAAGCCGTCGCTATCGGTTTGTTTTTCTATTAGGTCTATATACCAATGCCCTTTCGATAAGCCACACTGCGCTACTTCGGCGGTAATCCAAACCGCCTCATTGAGGTTCGCGGCTATCACACGCCGTATGTAATTTTGTAGCTCGAAGAGCGAATAAGTAGTTGGAGTTGCCATTTTTTTGTTTTTAAGATACCCTACGCCGCTTCGTAGTCCGCGATAGTTTGTTCCACAAACTCTAACGCAATACTCAATTGTTCGGCAATAGCCGCGCCGTCCAAGCCTTTAAGGTAAAGTTTTAGAATTTTGGCGGCGAGTTGCTTACCTTCTGCTTTGCCCTCTGCTTTACCTTCTTTCACTAATTGCTGTACCTCCACAATTTCTGTTAATTGATAACTTGCTGACTTGCGCAAACGCTCCTCGTAGCGGTCGTAGGCTTCGCGATCTTCCTTCGGGAGTTTTAATTTATCTAATAACTCTCGAGCATCGGCTAAACCTGCTGCCGTGAAACCCTCTAAGACGCAACCCGTTTTCAGAAAATAAATCCACTCGTCCAACTCGTCATTGATTTGTTCTTCGTCGAAAATACCTGCTTTGATTATCCAGTATTCAGGATAAATTTCTTGCACGCTTGTTTTTTGGTAGCGGTCGCGTTGCAACGGCGAAAGGTGCAAAATATCGCCTCGATGTATGCCTTTAAAGACGGTAGTACCATGATAGACGTAGTCCAGACCCTGCCCCAAATCGAAATAGGCAACAGTCACGGAATATACTTTTTTTACGTTTTCGTAAGCTTTATTTTTATCAATATACTCCGTTATCACCTTGGCTGCGCCAAATAAAATACGGTGAAAGTAGTCAATTTGTTTGCTGTTTTGTACCTCTATAATGATGTGTTCATCTTGACTATTCCGTATCAAAATATCCACATCATTATATTTCTCGTCCTCTGTTTCTTGATTCGATTGGCTACTTAAAATAGCTTCTATCGTTATTTTTTCCTTTAATAACACCGACAAAAAGCCCTCCAAAACGACAAAATTCGCCTTGTCGCGCAAAATGCGCTTTATCGCCCAGTCAAAGCGTATCAATTCCATTTTTTTCCGTGCCATATTTTTATTATTGAATTGCAAATATACCGCTTTTTTGAATAAAGAAATATTTTTTTTAAATATTCATGTTATCATTCAAAAACGTATTTATTCTCCACCTTACTTTATCGCCATTTGCTTTCTCACCTGCTCCTACCCTATTTCGCCTTTAATAAAATGGTCAAAAAATAGAATAGCAAATTATAAACATTGTAATATTGTATTTTACCAAAATTAAAATTTATTTTATCAAAACAGAACTATTTTTTATTAAAATTACCTTTTTTTAGCACAAAATAGCAACTTTCAGCCAAAAATGGTGTTCTAATAAAGTCGGAACTGTCAATTTGTTGGTTTTGAAACAAAAAAACTGACAAAATTGCAGCTTTTTGGCAGAAAAAGACACTTGGAACGGAAATTGCACATTGATAAAATGTAGAAACATCATAATCGTTATAAATATTATTAATAAATCATAAGTTTAATACAAATTCAAAAAAATCATGAAACCGATTAATGACAGAGTGGTCGTAAAACCACACCAAGCAGAGGAAAAAACCAAAGGCGGTATCATCATTCCCGACACCGCAAA
>JAYWGJ010000282.1:0-2025 GCA_043778315.1 Saprospiraceae bacterium
TGGCTTTGGTAAATATCAATTGCGCTACACCGTTACGAACGCTTGTGGCACGGTTTACGACAGCAAAACCCTAACATTGGTCTCTTGCAACGGCATACAGCCGCGTATAAACACCTTGTATAAAGACGCTACCAACTACACAGATATCAACTCTTTTTGTTTGAATAGTGCTACGGCTGGCGCGTTTAGCCTAAGCTATACGGTACTCGGTATTGCTGCCGCAGGCGATAGTATTAAGGTACAACTTTCTAATACGGCAGGCGTGTTTCCTGCTATCACCAAAAGTAGCAGCTTTATTGCTAAAAAACTAGCGGTCGCAGGTACTAATAAAACCGACATTATCACAGGCACCGTTCCGTACCCAAGTACACCCGCAGGCAGCGCGTACAAAATGCGCTTATTACACAAAAACACCGCAGCTACGCCTGCCATAGTATATGATACCATTGCTTATCCAATTACTATGGCTGTATCTGCTACTCTTGGCGGTCCTTGCGCGGCTCTTGACCCTAATAATAATAAAGCACAAGGTAGAATGAACACGCACACTGACGGCGACGAGCCATTAACTCCCGTTACCGCTATCGCCATCTACCCCAACCCCTCCACAGGCATCTTCACTGTCGCGCTGCCCGACACAGACGGCAAAGCCGCGACCAATATCATAGAAGTATTAGACATCAACGGCAGATTGCTGCTTACCGCCAATACCACTACACCACAAACCGAACTCAATCTGTCCAACTACGCCACAGGTATTTACTTGGTGCGCGTACATTGGCACGGCGAAGTGACGACGCATAAGGTCGTGATTAGCGAATAGCCGTAGATTTTAACCCACGAAATAATTTATGCACCAACCAAGAGTCGCCCGTATCACTAAAAAAGTAATGCGGGCGGCTCTTTTTATTTCCTTAACGGCAACGACAATACGCAAGCTGCCGCTATTAATGTAAAACACAGCTTTACGCCGCGTGGATTACCTATCGCTTACACAGCAGGTACGGGTAATACCGCTACGCCTACCAATTTCCAAAACTACAATTTCGCCTTTGAGTCGGCGAGCAAAAACCTCACTTCGCGCAACGACGCGCTCCGCGACCGCACCGAAACTTTCGCTTACGATAAATTAGACCGATTAATCAGCAGCACGGTATCGAATAGTAGTAATATTTTGACTACCTTTGCTATATGTATGTTTTAAAATAGATGACATTATCGGGAGCGATAAAAAATAGTTAAAACGTAGCATTTGCGTAGGTTTAAGCTATTTTTAGAGCGTAGATAAAGAATGTCGTTTATATTATTTCAGCTACTTAATCGTTCTCAAACAATCAAAATCAATACCGTATTATTAGGAATTTAGGAATGAAGAGAAAATAAAGTAATTTATTTTGGATGTTTTCCTTTCCTTATCACCTCCGTTTTTTTGTTGGCGACAAGCCGAAATAGTAAAAAACACTACGAGGAAGTGCCTTCCCACACGGCAAAATGCGGTATTTTCTTTTTATTATTTATTCAAAACCAAAAATGGGAAAAGTATCTAAAAAACGCGCCGCTGTCGATGCAGCATTCGACAGCAACCAAATATTAACTTTGGCAGACGCGATGAGTAAAGTAAAAGAGATAAACGTAGCGAAATTTGACGCTTCTGTCGATATCCACGTTCGTCTCGGGGTAGATCCGCGTAAAGCTGACCAAGCATTGCGTGGCACTGTTACCCTTCCACATGGTACAGGTAAAACCAAGCGCGTTTTGGTACTTTGTACGTCCGATAAAGAAGCCGAAGCCAAAGAAGCGGGTGCTGATTATGTAGGCTTACAAGAGTACATCGACAAAATCGCAGGCGGTTGGACTGACATCGATGTGATTGTTGCAACGCCTAACGTTATGGCGCAGATTGGTAAAATCGGTCGTATCTTGGGTCCACGCGGTTTGATGCCAAACCCTAAAACGGGTACTGTTACCATCAATGTTGGTGAAGCGGTGCGCGAAGTGAAGGGTGGTAAAATTGCTTTCCGTGTA
>JAYWGJ010000283.1:0-2019 GCA_043778315.1 Saprospiraceae bacterium
GTTTGTGGCGGACGCGGTGGTACTCACTACCGCGCACAGTGCCAAAGGCTTAGAGTTTGACCATGTATTTATTATCGATGTGACCAAAAACAGTTGGGAAGGACGCACCGCGAACACCCGCAATCAGTTTGCGCTGCCGCCTGGATTGACCCGCTCGGTCGGCGCACCCGAAAACGCGCTCGAGGGCTTGCGCCGCCTGTTTTATGTGGCAATGACACGCGCCAAAAAAACACTGCATATCAGCTACGGCAGCGCGACCCTTTCGGGCGATAAGGCACAAGAACCGAGCATATTTATAGCCGAGCTATCGGCGGAAAGCATCAATAGCACCGAACGGTATATGGAGTCAGATATAATAACCGACTTTCAACGACAGCTACTCACCGAGCGCGCACCCGTAACCGTGCAGCCCTACCTCAGTACCGCCGAACTTGACGTACTACTTACCGATTACGCGCTGAGTGCCTCCGCGCTCAACCGTTTTATGCGGTGTCCGCTTAGTTTTTATTACCAAAACGTGCTAAAAATAGGCGGTTCTACCTCCGCCGCGCTGATATACGGCAACGCGGTACACGCCGCGCTGCGCCGCGCCTACGACCGCCTGAAAAAGATGAAGACTCCAAAGTTTGCACCCGTCGCTACGTTTATCAAAGACTTTGAGCGCGAAATGGTGCGCTATCAGCCGTTGCTGTCAAAGCCTGAATACGACAATCGTATTGCCTTTGGCAAACAAAAACTACCTGCTTTTTATGAACACGGCATCACGAAATGGAGTAAAAAAGCACAGGTGGAGCGGCGGCTCGCTGGCGTGGTTTATCAGGGCATTCCCTTGGTGGGCAACATAGATAAAATGGATAATATTAGTAACTACGCGGATATATGGCGCGTCACGGACTTCAAAACGGGTAAGCTTACGCCAAAAAATAAGGTGGTTGCACCCAACGAAAAACAGCCCTTCGGCTCGGAAGTATGGCGACAATTGGCGTTTTATAAACTACTCGTGGAGCAATATAGGGGTTACGGCTGGATAGTGGAGGAGGCTGGCGTGGCGTACACGGAGGCGGACGACGACGGCGGCTTTGGTCACGACCTCAGCATACGCTTCGCGACAACCGACATGGAACTCCTCCGACAACTGTTAGCCGATACTTGGACGCGCATCACACAGCACGACTTTTTTACGGGCTGCGGCAAAGCCGATTGCGACTGGTGCAATTTTACGCGACGCTACCAAAATGCGCAGACGCTCGGCGATGATATAGAGGAGGTGATGGACGACGAATGATAGTGATTAGTGATTAGTTGAGGTGTGAGGTGTACGGAAAAGCCCTTACATTTAAACAGTTTTTAAATGGGGAAATATGTGACAGAGCGTAGTAGTGTACGCTACAGTGAAGCATTCAAATTAACGGTCATACGTGACCTATAGGAAAATCGGCTGAGTGTTGGTGGCGCGCAAAAAAAGTCTATAATGCTTTAATAATGGTTACATTATATATATAATTATATGATTAGCAAAAAAATAAGGTTGTGGTTTAAATTGTATTATGAGTATAACTATTTGATAATGAATATTTTGTGAACAAAAAAACTTGAAATATTTTCTTAAATCATTATTTTTCTCGTGGGTGGGTACATGAAAAATAAGAAACTGTGATTGAAAGGTAATAAAAAAACTTCTACAAACCCTTAATTCAAAAGGATATTTCCCATCATACATTCTACACCACAACCAAAAATAAATATCCTAAGTTTTTTAGTATATTAAAAATAATTAAAAAAAGAGTATTTTTTGGTATTTTAGAAGTGGCTTACTGCTAATACGCCTAATACGCTTGATGATGTTTTTATACCTAAATATATATTTGCCTCAAAAATTAGATTAGAAATTTATTCCAAAAAAATATACCATAACAGTAGCAAATACCAAAACTAAATGCTTACCTTTGCGGCTCAAAGTCGATGCGACCAGCTCCTTTCGAACCCTCCAGGTGGGAAACCAAGCAAAGGTAGAAGGTT
>JAYWGJ010000284.1:0-2009 GCA_043778315.1 Saprospiraceae bacterium
CATCAAGCCCGCGTAGCGGCGTTCGACTAAGCCAAAAACTTCGTTTTCGGAGCGCGTCGCGAGGTCGGCGAGTAGCTCGGTCATGCTGCCGAAACAAGCAAAACCTGCGTTGCGCGTACTCGCGCCCGACGGCAGTGTACCGCGTTCTACTACCACAATCCGCAACGATGCATCAGCGCGCCGCGCCGCTAAGGCGGCACTCAAACCCACTATTCCGCTACCGATAATCACTAAATCGGCTTTGCGCAGCAGCGTATCGGTTTCCCAAAAACTATTGGTCATCGTAAAATTATAAGTTGAAAAATCAAAACCAAAGGTAAAAAATATTTTTTATTGGCGCAGCATCATTTTTTTATTACAAAAATAAATGTTTTGACAACGAAATGTTAAAAATATATCATTGGCATAAAAATATCGCTATTTGGTCTAAAAATTGTCACTTCATTAATAAATAATAACGTATATTTGAGTGTCGTTAAGAAGCGCGTTGAAACATTTAATATATATGAAAAACGCAAACAACTTTTTGATGAAAAATATCGTTTATGGAAGTGTAAGCAGTTTTATATTTGCATTACTACATCAATAAATTTAATCAATAATTAATTATCATAACCGTATGAACAATAAACAAAAGATTTGGGGATTTGCGGCTGTGGCTGCTATCGGCGTGGGCAGTTTGATGAGCTGGACGCAGTGGGGAACGCTCGGGCATCGGGAAGAGCTGCTGCTCGACCTCGTCACCGAAGGTATGGAGCGCATGCACTATCAGCCCGAAAAAATTGACGATGATTTTTCGCTCCGTGTATATGATTTGTTCCTAAAAGATATGGACGGGAATAAATTGTTTTTCACCAAAAAAGATATGGCGAAAATGGATAAATATAAAAAATCCATCGACGACCAAATCAACGAAAAGTCATTTGATTTTTACAATCTTGCGCTCAATACGCGCAATGAACGCTTGAAACAAGCCGAAGTATGGTACAAAGAGCTATTGGCGCAGCCGCTCGACTTTACGAACGAAGAGAGCTACGAAGCCGACGACGACAAGCGCGGCTACTCTGCCGACGAAGCCGACCTCAAAAATACTTGGCGTAAATACTTAGAGTATCAGGTAGTTGCGCGGTACAGTGATATGCTCGAGGACGAAGAAAAACGCCTCAAAAAAGCGGCTACGCCTGCGGTCGCACCTGCTACCGATGCTAAAAAAGATGCCGCAACTAAAAAAGAGGTCAAAATATTGACACCTGCTGAAATGGAAGCGGAGGCGCGCAAAAAAGTGATGAAGGTGATGGACGACTGGTTCAAACGCTTGCGCGGCGTGACGAACGACGAGGTTTTTTCTATCTACCTCAACGCGATAGCGTCATCGTTCGACCCGCATTCTAACTACATGGCACCTGAGCAAAAAAAGGATTTCGATATCAATATGTCGGGTAAACTCGAGGGCATCGGTGCTACGTTGCAGACAAAAGACAGCTATGTGCGCGTCACATCACTCGTTCCGGGCGGACCTGCCTGGAAAGGCGCGAAGCTGAAAGTAGATGATTTGATTATGAAAGTAGCGCAGTCGGAAGCCGACCCTGTCGATGTGACCGATATGCCAATCAACGATGTGATAAAAATGATACGCGGCAAAAAAGGTACGGAAGTGCGCCTGACGGTCAAAAAAACGGACGGTTCGGTCGCGATAGTGCCTATTACACGCGATATTGTGGAACTCGAGGACGGATTTGCGAAGTCGAGCGTGATACAAAACGAAGGCTTACCGAAAATCGGCTACATTTCGCTGCCGCGTTTTTACGCAGATTTTGACGACCGCAACGGCAGACGTTGCTCCAAAGACATGAAAAAAGAATTGGAGAAATTGAAAGCTGAAAACGTAGAAGGCATCGTACTCGACCTTCGCGGCAACGGTGGCGGCTCGCTGAACGACGTGGTCGAAATCGGTGGTTTCTTTATCGATAAAGGTCCTATCGTGCAGGTGAAAGGACGCGAGTCGCGCC
>JAYWGJ010000285.1:0-21227 GCA_043778315.1 Saprospiraceae bacterium
ACTACCTGGCGGACAAATTTCGTTCGCGGCAAGTGTCTCTAACACACAAGGATGCCTGACGGTTCGCTTTACTTCTAATACAGACGGAGCGCAAGGCGCAGGCTATATTGGTCAGCTATCTTGTACTAAGCCATGTCAATTAATTGTACCGCGCATAGAATTAAGTACTGCCAACCCTGCTATCGCTGCGGGCGATAGCGCGGTGAACGTTTGTGTAGGCTCGGGTTTCCCTGTATCTATCGGCGCATCAGCTACTTTTCCACAAAGCGGTGTTATCTATCCGCAAAGCGACGCTTCGGCGGTCTATAAATATGAATGGGGTGACGGTGCTATTTCTTACAGTATTGGCGCACCCGCACCACACACCGTAAGTCACTTCTATACCACGCCCGGTATTTACTATGTATATGTTACAGTTGCTGATGCGGATACGCTCTGCGGCGTTAAAGACGTGACTAAACTAAGGGTGCGCGTAGCCGCAACGCCGAGGTTTACAGGTACGATAGCAGGACAATCTACTATCTGCCTCGGGCAGACCGTCCCGCTCAATGCCACAGGTACAGTAGGCGGCGGCGGACCCGTAGGGTCGGTAGTTACTACTACCATAACAAGTGTTCCGCCAACCAGTGTTGCGGGTCAGTTTTGTCTGCCAGATAGACCAGCAGGGGTAATTACCTCCTATACCGATACGATTACCATGACAGGACTTGTAGGGGGTGTGATGACCGCCGCCTGTGGTCTGCGTAGCATCAATATGAATTTGCAACACTCGTTTATTGGTGACCTCAGTATTGATATGATTTGCCCTAACGGGCAATCCGTCAATTTGCTACCTTATCCTAATCTCTTAGGCGGTACGTTTTTCGGTCAAGCCAACGACCAAGCCTCTACTTGTACGGAGGTAGCGCAAGGTGCGGATTACTCCTGGACAAATGTAAGCCCATTACACAATTATACAATGACGAATGCCACTGCCGCCAACGGCGGTATTGCTAACCTTACCAATAATTTTAATCCTCCAGGTAGTGTTACTACTCCTGCCACTCTAACGACGGGTAGCTATCTGCCGCAACAGTCCTTAGCCAATTTTGCAGGTTGCCCGTACAACGGTAATTGGATTATCAAAGTAACAGATAATCAAAGTATCGATAATGGTATCATGTACAGTTGGGGTATCGCTTTTGACCCTTGTGCTTACCCTAACGTAGAGTCCTACACACCAATATTAGGTGGTGCGGGTTGGTTGCCAAACCCTGATATTATATCTACGGGTACTACGCCTTCGGGCGGACAAACGGTATCTATATTACCAACGACCTTAGGACCAAATACTTATAGCTATCGGGCTACTTATGCCAATTTCCCTTGTACTTTCGATACTACTATTACTGTAAACGTAGTGCCATCGCCTACGTTGCCTACTACGCTAAAAGATACGTCTATCTGCGCCGCTACAAATGTGGCTTTGGTAGCGTCTGCGGTTGCGGCGTGTCCGCCAATGCCTACCTTCGCTTTGTCACCAAATGCGCCTATTCCTGATAGTGGTGTGAATACAAACAACTTTGTTAATAGTGTAATGGCTGTAACAGGTGTACAGTGCAATGGCTCTACACTCGGTACAGGCGTGATTATTGATAGGGTTTGCCTTAATATTCCCCATACATGGGATTCCGATTTGGATATATATTTGGTAGGACCGAACGGTACACAAATAGAACTCTCTACGGATAACGGCGGAGCATCTGCCAACTATACCAATACCTGTTTTACGGCTACCGCGACTACGTCAATTACCGTAGGTACGGCACCTTTTACAGGCAACTTTATACCCGAGCAGCCGTTCTCTACCTTTAACGGTTTAAATCCTGATGGAAACTGGACGTTAAGAGTAGGTGACGATGTCGGGGGAGACACGGGTACGCTCGTCAATTGGAGCATCTTATTCTTACGCTCTAATAGTACTTCTTACCTTTGGTCGCCTGGCGGCGCAACTACATCGGCAATTACGGTGTCACCTGCCGCCACTACCACCTATACAGTAACGGCTACCTCCTTGAATGGCTGTAGCGTATCGCGCTCCGTAGTAGTCAATGTAGGCAGCATTGCTGCGCCTGCAATAACTTGTAGCGGTATTACCGCAAGTAGTGTGACCTACAACTGGAACACAGTAAGCGGTGCTACTTCTTACGAGGTCAGCCTCAACGGTGGTGCTACTTGGATTCCCGCTACCGCAGGCACTACTTATACGAGTACGGGTAATGCCGCCAATACCGCCGTGCCTATTCAGGTGCGTGGGGTAGGTGCTTGTTCGGCGGCTGTTGCTTCGCAAAGCTGTAGTACATTATCAACTTGTACCGCTATGGCTACCGCTACTCCTACGCAACTGACGTGCGGTCAAAACAACGGCTCCATATTGGCAGCCACAACCAATACTACCGCACCTGTCACTTACGCATGGAACACCGTTCCTGGACAAAATACGGCTACCGCTACAAGTCTTGCGGCGGGTACTTATACCGTTACTGCCACAGATGCAGTAGGGTGTACGGCTACCGCTTCGGCTACCATCAATCCTAAAATAATACCTACGCCAAGCATTACTGCGCCAAGCGCAATATTGACTTGTACTACCACCGCTATTACCTTAACTGCAACGGGCGGCGATACTTACTCTTGGTCAAATTTCTCTACGGCAAATACCGCTACTGCTTCGGCAGTAGGTACTTATACCGTGACGGCTACACTCGCTTCGTCGGGTTGTACGGCAGTAAGCACCTTTGCGGTAACGCAAAACATAGTTCCGCCTACGCCTACTATTACCTCGCCTACTACGGTATTAACTTGTACTACTACAAGTATAGACCTTACAGCAGCAGGTGGCGATACCTACGCGTGGTCAAACTCTACTTTTACTAATCCTACTTCGGTCAATGCAGTAGGTACTTATACCGTAACGGCAACTACTACCGCTAACGGTTGTACCGCTACCGCTACCGAAGCTATCACGCAAGACATCAGCCAACCTGCACCAATTATTACACCGGGCGCACTGAACGCGACTTGCGCTGTGCCTACCATTACCTTAACGGCAACGGGCGGCGATAGCTATGTATGGTTTAATGGTGCAATAACCACAAGTACTACCAATTTTAACGGCGGAACATTTACCGTTACGGCTACTAAGGCTTCAACAGGTTGTACGGCTATCGCTACCATAACGGTAGGTAATGCGCCGTTGCCCACAGCTACTATATCGGCTACCCAAAACCCTACTTGCGCCGCGAGTGGCAATAATGGTCAGGCTACGGTAACGGGTACTACAGGGACAGCACCTTATAGCTATCTTTGGGATAACGGAGTCGTTACCGCTACGGTAACAAACCTGAACGCGGGTACACACACCGTTACCGTTACAGATGCTTCAGGTTGCTCGAGTATAACAAGTGTAACGCTTGTCGCACCAGTAGTGCAGACGGTTACTTTAACTACCATCGCTAATACTTGTGGCTTAAATAACGGCTCATTGACTTCAAATGTGGTCGGTGGCTCAGGTAATTTTACTTACTTTTGGAATGGCGGTATCACTACACCGAACCGTACAGGTTTGGGCGCAGGTAATTATAATGTTATCGTTACCGATGTAGCAACTCGTTGTACAGCCTCTGCATCTGCCACGCTTGTTCCGACAACAGCACCTGCCGTGACTTTATCGGCGCAGCAGCCTACTTGTGCCGTTTTGGGTACGCTTACCGCTAATGCAAGTAATGGACTTACGCCTTATACTTATGCGTGGTCGAATGGTGCAATAACAACTATGGGTCAAACGGGTTTAGCACCTAATACTTATACCGTAACCGTAACGGCGGGTACTTGTACCACTACGGCAAGCGCAACTTTGGTTGCTCCGCCAGTAGTTACGGCTATTATTACGGCGCAAGCCAACCCTAAATGTTTCGGTGTTTATGATGGCTCGGCTACCGTAACCGCAAGCGGAGGCAATGGCACGCTTACCTATTTTTGGGATAACAGTGTGGTAACAGCAACAAACACAACCCTTTCAGCAGGAACACATACTGTTCAGGTGACAGACGCGAATACTTGCACCGCCACCGCAACAGTTACATTGGTTGATCCTACCGAAATAACAGCAACTACTACTTCTGCTAATGTGAAATGTTTTGGCGATGCCAACGGTACAGCTACCGTAAACGCTGTGGGCGGAACGGGTACTTTAACTTATTCGTGGAACACGACACCAGTACAAAATACAGCAACTGCAATAAACCTTGCACCAGGTACTTATACTTGTGTCGTTACAGATGCCAACCTTTGCCAACGTAATTACACCGCTTTTATTGGCGGACCAGGTCCATTAGTTGCGTTTCCAGTTTCGGGCGCAGTGAATTGTTTTGGTGGTAATAATGGTACAGTATCTGTTAGTGCAACAGGCGGAACGAGTCCATATACTTATGTATGGAGTGTGCTACCACCCAATACTACACCAGGTATTGGCAACTTAATATCGGGCAATTATACAGTTACCGTAACAGATGCAAATATGTGTAGCCTTACGGCAAGTGCTAATGTTGGTAGTCCAGGCGCGTTAGTGCTATATCCAGTTTCGGGTACCACGAAATGCTTTGGCGGCAACGACGGAACGGTATCTGTTAGTGCAACGGGCGGTACAGCACCATACGCTTATTTATGGAATGCACCAGCTCCGAATACTACACCAGGTATTGGCAACTTAACATCAGGCAACTATACCGTTACGGTGACAGATATTAAAGGCTGTACTACTACTGCGAATGCCAATGTTGGCAGTCCAGGCGTATTGGTTATTTATCCAGTTTCGGGCGTGGTTAAATGTTTTGGTGGCAACGACGGAACAGTATCGGTTAGCGCAACGGGCGGTACAGCACCATATACTTATTTATGGAATGCACCTGCGCCAAATACCACACCAGGTATTGGCAACTTAACATCGGGTAACTATACCGTTACGGTGACAGATGTAAATATGTGTACTATTACTGCGAATGCCAATGTTGGTAGTCCAGGCGCGTTAGTGCTATATCCAGTTTCGGGTACGGTAAAATGCTTTGGTGGCAACGACGGAACAGTGTCGGTTAGCGCAACGGGCGGTATAGCCCCATATACTTACTTATGGAACACACCAGCACCTAATACCACACCAGGTATCGGCAGCTTAGCGTCGGGTAGCTATACGGTTATCATTACAGATGCCAATATGTGTACTACTACGGCAAGTGCCAATGTGGGTAGCCCAGGCGCGCTAATCGCCTATCCAGTATCGGGAACGGTCAAATGCTTTGGCGGCAGCGACGGTACTGTATCGGTTAGCACAACGGGCGGTATAGCACCATATACTTATTTATGGAATACACCAGTACCTAATACCACACCAAGTATTGGCAGCTTAGCATCGGGTAACTATACGGTTATCATCACAGATGCCAATATGTGTACTACTACGGCAGGTGCCAATGTGGGTAGCCCAGGCGCATTAATAGCGTATCCAGTATCGGGTACGGTAAAATGCTTTGGGGGCAACGACGGAACGGTATCTGTTAGCGCAACTGGTGGTACAGCTCCATATACTTATGTATGGAGTGTGCCTGCGCCCAATATTACATCAAGTATTGGTAATTTAACATCGGGTAACTATACCGTTACGGTGACAGATGCAAATATGTGTAGTGTCATTGCCAATGCCAATATCGGTAGTGCAGGTGCGTTAGTAGCCTATACAGTATCGGGAACGGTCAAATGTTTTGGCGAGAGCAACGGTACGGTATCTGTAAGTGCAGGCAACGGTACTGCTCCATATACTTATTCATGGAGTACAGCTACGCCAAATATCACACCAATTGTTGGTGGATTAGCAGAGGGAAATTATACGGTTACGGTAACCGATGCAAATATGTGTAGTGTTATTGCAAATGCCAATGTGGGCAGCCCAGGTGCCTTAGTATCTTACCCAGTTTCGGGTATGGTTAGTTGCTTTGGTGGCAGCGATGGTGGGGTGTCTGTGACTTCGGGCGGCGGCGTAGGTCCATATACTTACTTATGGAATACCCAAACCGCGAACAATACGCCCGCTATCACTAGTCTTGCTATCGGTATTTATACGGTTACCGTAACAGATAGCAAAGGCTGCTCTTTGATAAGCAGTACTTATGTGGGTGGGCCAGGACCATTAACCTTGTTGCCAACCTCAGGCGTGGTGAGATGCTTCGGAGGCAACGACGGTACTGTTTCAGTTGTTGCGGGAAGCGGCACGAGTCCATATACTTATTTATGGAGCGTACCTACATCGAACAATACACCAAGTTTAAACGGCTTGACACAAGGTATTTATACCGTAACGGTAACAGATAGCAAAGGCTGCTCCTTAGTAAGTAGCTCTGTGGTAGGTAGCCCAGGTTTGCTCACCGTGAATGCAGGGCGCGACACTACCTTATTTATTGGCTCGAACCTGATACTCAACGCTACCAATATTACAGGTGGTAATTATGTGTGGACATCGAGCGAAACAGGTACAGTAGGCAACAGCAATCCGCTATTGGTTGTAGTCAATACTTCGGGTACTTATACCGTATTGGTGACCAACGCCAACGGCTGTACCGCTACCGATAATTTGGTAGTGACGGCGCAGCCGCGTGATAACAATATGCCTAATGTATTTACGCCAAACAGCGACGGTATGAACGATAAGTTCTACATCGTTGGTGACGGTATAGAGGTGCAAGAGTTTAGAGTATTCAATCGCTGGGGGCAGGAGATTTATAACGCGGCACAGCCTTGGGACGGCAAGTTCTTAGGCGAAGACCAACCTATGGATACTTATGTATATGCTATAATATACAAAGTGAACGCCGAGGTGGTCAAAAAAAGCGGTGATTTCTTACTCGCACGATAGTAGTATTTTAATGGAAGAAAATAAGGTTTTTTTGTTGTAATAAATCTTATTTTCTTCCAAATATTAAAATATTAATATTTATTACAAAAAATATTTATACCTTTACTTATCATTAAAACCCACTTTTCGAACATATGAGAAGTTTAAAATACATAGCCTTATCCGTTAGTACCTTATTGGCTGCTAACCTCACTGCGCAGGACGTTCATTTTTCGCAGTTCAACCTTTCACCGCTTACCCTAAACCCTGCATTGACAGGCGGTTATGAGGGTACGTTCCGCGTAGGCGGTATCTATCGCGACCAGTGGGCGAGTGTAGTGCAAGCGGCTAAGTTTACCACGCCGTCTGCCTATATCGACGCGCCCTTGGTGCGCGGATTTGGTAAAAACGATTGGGTAGGTGCAGGTGCAGTCTTTTTATCTGATAAATCAGGTTCGGCGCAACTCACCAATCAGACCGCTTTACTTTCTTTGGCTTACCACTTAGGTTTGGGCAAAAAAGGCAATTCTACCTTAGCTTTTGGGGTGCAAGGCGGTATCGTACAGAAAAAATTTGACCGCACTTTGCTTTTGGGCGAAGATGGTATTTTGCAAGGCAAAACGGTAGGTACGTCCGACGTGTTTGCACAAACAAACACATCATACCCTGATTTTAGCGCAGGACTTAATTTTACTTCTACCTTGTCAAGCAAAGTGAACTTTAATATCGGTGCGTCAATGGCGCACTTACTTACCCCACGCGAAACTTTTGTTAGCAAAACAGAAAGTAACGAAAAATTGGCGCGCAGAGTGGCGGTTACCGCAGGTGCAAATATTGATTTTGGACAAAAAATGGTCTTGATGCCAAGCATTATGTACTTAAATCAAGCCAAAGCATCGCAAATCAATGTGCAATCTTTACTCGGGTATCACCTTAACGCGGCGCGTGACATCACTGCCTTAGCAGGTTTGGGCTATCGTGCGACTAACGCAGATGCCATTTTTCCGATGGTAGGTATGCTGTATAAAGGATTGAAAGTAGGCGTTGCTTATGATATTAACGCGGCGGGTCTAAATCAGTATTCTGGTGGCAATGGTGGCTACGAAATAGGCGTGTCTTACATTGCGCGTATCAGCCGTATTCCTGTGGTAAAACCAGTATTATTTTGCCCACGTTTCTAATTTTTACCAATCACAACCAATCACATATAAAGCCAATCGTTCTAGTAAAATATATACATTATAATAATGAAAAATAAAAGCCTTTTAACCCTAATTTTTGTTGCGCTATTAGGTGCGGCGGCGGTACAGGCGCAACCCGTGAGCGGTATGAATGCCGCTAAACGCTTGCAAATTGCCGAAGATAAAATGAAAATAGGCGACCTTTATAACGCGCTCGACTGGTTCGAAAAAGCCTACGAGGACGACCCGACAAGTGTGAATGTGATGGGTAAAATTGCGCAACTCAACTACCGCCTCCGTGATTTCAAAAAAGCGGAGTCGTGGTTTAGCCGCACAATCACCGCTGATACCAAAGGTACTATACCCGACGCACGTTTTTTCTTTGCTCGCGTACTTAAAATGAACGGTAAGTACGATAAAGCGGTTGCGGAGTTTCAGCAGTTTATTGCTGACTATAAAGGTGATAATATGGGCTTAAAAAAATTAGCAGCCAACGAATTATTAGGTGCAGAAATGGGCCGCGAATTGAAAGACGACCCGTCTATTGCAGTTAATAACGCGGGTAATAAAATAAATACCTCTTTTTCCGAATTTAGCCCTATTCCGGTGGGCAACGAGGAGGTGTATTGGGGTTCTATTCGTTCCGATTCTGTTATCGTTTTAGACGATAAAAAGAATGATTTTTATGCTCAAATCTACTCGGCTAAACGCGCCGAAAAAGGATTTACAGAGGCTACGCCTTTAAGCGGAAATATCAATAAAACAGGTTTTCATACAGGTAATATGAGCATCAGCGATGATAAAAATACCATGTATTTTACACGTTGCGTATTACAAAATAATGTATTGGCGCATTGCGATATTTTTGTGAGCAAACGCAGTGGTAGTGATTGGGCAGAGGCAACCAAAGTGAATGGCGTAAATACCGATGCTTCTACCTCCAAGCAACCTGCAATTGGCAAAGTTGATGGCAAAGATGGTTTATTTTTTGTGTCTGACCGACCAGGCGGACAAGGCGGCTGGGACTTGTACTACGCGCAACAATTGGCAGACGGCTCGTTTGCCACGCCACTCAATTTGGGTGATAAAGTGAACACTGTGGGCAACGAAGAAACGCCGTTTTTTAATAAAAATACTTTGTATTTTAGTTCAGATGGTCAGCCAACTATCGGGGGTTACGATGTTTTTTCGGCTACGGGTAGCGGCGGCAACTGGGACGTTCCGCGCAATATGGGTAAAGGCGTGAACTCGGGCGTTGATGATATGTATTTTACGATTGCGGCTAATGGCTACCAAGGATTTTTGGTATCGAACCGTAAAGGTACGACTTCGTTGAAGTCAGAAACTTGTTGCGACGATATCTGGACAGTAGATATGCCGTTTACAAGTAATTTATTGGCAACTACGGTCGACCGCGACAGCAAACAACCCTTAAATGGTGTTACTATTCGTTTGATAGAAGTACCTACGCCTTCGGCTACAAAATTATCTAAAACCAACCCTGCGGGTAACGATTTTACTTTTGACAAATTACCAACCGAAAAACGTTGGAAAGCGATAGCTTCAACAAAAGGCTACTATAACGATAGTACAGAAATTACCACGGTAGGTTTGAAAAAACCAACCGATATGAGTCATATTTTCAAATTGGTGAAATTGCTGCCGCCGCCGCCAATAATACCAGTAAAGCCGAAAGAGCCACCTGTGGAAATCATTTCTTTGCATAATATTTATTGGGATTTTGATAAATACAATGTGAGAGGTGACGCAGCGCGTACCTTAGATACGATTATCAATATATTGAAGTCGAAACCTGATTTGATGGTTGAGGTAGGTTCGCATACCGACGCTCTGGGTAGCAACAACTATAACGAAGGCTTATCTGACCGTCGGAGTAAGGCAGCAGTTGATTTTATGCAAAAAGCAGGCGTAAAAGCAGAGCAGTTAGTACCTGCGCACTTTGGCGAGGAAGCTCCTGCTGCACCGAACGACAACGAAGTAAATCGTCAGCGCAACCGTCGTACCGAATTTCATGTTATTCGCCGTGCAATGACGACGAGTTTGCCAGCCTCGGGCAGCACAGAAACAGTACATAATGGTATGCAAGCAGTAGAATATAACGCAGAGACTAAAAAAAAGCTTGAAAATGTAGCGCATATTGCCTTTATTGGTGGCAACAAGCATGATTTTGGCAAACTCAAAAAAGGGCAAAAAGTAAGCCATACTTTTGAGTTTATGAACGACGGCAAAGCACCTTTAATTATCGAGTTTGCTTCGGGTGGCTGCGACTGCACCAAAGTAGATGAATATCCGAAAGGCGCAATTCCAGTGGGCGGAAAGGGTAGCATCAAACTCACTTTTGATACTACTGAAAAGGGTTTAGGTGCAGCCAAAGGCGATGCTAATGTGATAGCAAATACAGACCCTATCGTATCTGAAATTTTGATTTCGGCAACCGTAGAGAAATAAAAAAAATTAGTATTAATTTAATAAAAAAAGAACCGTCGCATATATGCGACGGTTCTTTTTTTATTAAATTAATACTAATTTTTTTTATTTCTCTACGGTTGCCGAAATCAAAATTTCAGATACGATAGGGTCTGTATTTGCTATCACATTAGCATCGCCTTTGGCTGCACCTAAACCCTTTTCAGTAGTATCAAAAGTGAGTTTGATGCTACCCTTTCCGCCCACTGGAATTGCGCCTTTCGGATATTCATCTACTTTGGTGCAGTCGCAGCCACCCGAAGCAAACTCGATAATTAAAGGTGCTTTGCCGTCGTTCATAAACTCAAAAGTATGGCTTACTTTTTGCCCTTTTTTGAGTTTGCCAAAATCATGCTTGTTGCCACCAATAAAGGCAATATGCGCTACATTTTCAAGCTTTTTTTTAGTCTCTGCGTTATATTCTACTGCTTGCATACCATTATGTACTGTTTCTGTGCTGCCCGAGGCTGGCAAACTCGTCGTCATTGCACGGCGAATAACATGAAATTCGGTACGACGGTTGCGCTGACGATTTACTTCGTTGTCGTTCGGTGCAGCAGGAGCTTCCTCGCCAAAGTGCGCAGGTACTAACTGCTCTGCTTTTACGCCTGCTTTTTGCATAAAATCAACTGCTGCCTTACTCCGACGGTCAGATAAGCCTTCGTTATAGTTGTTGCTACCCAGAGCGTCGGTATGCGAACCTACCTCAACCATCAAATCAGGTTTCGACTTCAATATATTGATAATCGTATCTAAGGTACGCGCTGCGTCACCTCTCACATTGTATTTATCAAAATCCCAATAAATATTATGCAAAGAAATGATTTCCACAGGTGGCTCTTTCGGCTTTACTGGTATTATTGGCGGCGGCGGCAGCAATTTCACCAATTTGAAAATATGACTCATATCGGTTGGTTTTTTCAAACCTACCGTGGTAATTTCTGTACTATCGTTATAGTAGCCTTTTGTTGAAGCTATCGCTTTCCAACGTTTTTCGGTTGGTAATTTGTCAAAAGTAAAATCGTTACCCGCAGGGTTGGTTTTAGATAATTTTGTAGCCGAAGGCGTAGGTACTTCTATCAAACGAATAGTAACACCATTTAAGGGTTGTTTGCTGTCGCGGTCGACCGTAGTTGCCAATAAATTACTTGTAAACGGCATATCTACTGTCCAGATATCGTCGCAACAAGTTTCTGACTTCAACGAAGTCGTACCTTTACGGTTCGATACCAAAAATCCTTGGTAGCCATTAGCCGCAATCGTAAAATACATATCATCAACGCCCGAGTTCACGCCTTTACCCATATTGCGCGGAACGTCCCAGTTGCCGCCGCTACCCGTAGCCGAAAAAACATCGTAACCCCCGATAGTTGGCTGACCATCTGAACTAAAATACAAAGTATTTTTATTAAAAAACGGCGTTTCTTCGTTGCCCACAGTGTTCACTTTATCACCCAAATTGAGTGGCGTGGCAAACGAGCCGTCTGCCAATTGTTGCGCGTAGTACAAGTCCCAGCCGCCTTGTCCGCCTGGTCGGTCAGACACAAAAAATAAACCATCTTTGCCATCAACTTTGCCAATTGCAGGTTGCTTGGAGGTAGAAGCATCGGTATTTACGCCATTCACTTTGGTTGCCTCTGCCCAATCACTACCACTGCGTTTGCTCACAAAAATATCGCAATGCGCCAATACATTATTTTGTAATACGCAACGTGTAAAATACATGGTATTTTTATCATCGCTGATGCTCATATTACCTGTATGAAAACCTGTTTTATTGATATTTCCGCTTAAAGGCGTAGCCTCTGTAAATCCTTTTTCGGCGCGTTTAGCCGAGTAGATTTGAGCATAAAAATCATTCTTTTTATCGTCTAAAACGATAACAGAATCGGAACGAATAGAACCCCAATACACCTCCTCGTTGCCCACCGGAATAGGGCTAAATTCGGAAAAAGAGGTATTTATTTTATTACCCGCGTTATTAACTGCAATAGACGGGTCGTCTTTCAATTCGCGGCCCATTTCTGCACCTAATAATTCGTTGGCTGCTAATTTTTTTAAGCCCATATTATCACCTTTATAGTCAGCAATAAACTGCTGAAACTCCGCAACCGCTTTATCGTACTTACCGTTCATTTTAAGTACGCGAGCAAAGAAAAAACGTGCGTCGGGTATAGTACCTTTGGTATCAGCGGTGATTGTGCGGCTAAACCACGACTCCGCTTTTTTGAAATCACGGAGGCGGTAGTTGAGTTGCGCAATTTTACCCATCACATTCACACTTGTCGGGTCGTCCTCGTAGGCTTTTTCGAACCAGTCGAGCGCGTTATAAAGGTCGCCTATTTTCATTTTATCTTCGGCAATTTGCAAGCGTTTAGCGGCATTCATACCGCTCACGGGTTGCGCCTGTACCGCCGCCGCACCTAATAGCGCAACAAAAATTAGGGTTAAAAGGCTTTTATTTTTCATTATTATAATGTATATATTTTACTAGAACGATTGGCTTTATATGTGATTGGTTGTGATTGGTAAAAATTAGAAACGTGGGCAAAATAATACTGGTTTTACCACAGGAATACGGCTGATACGCGCAATGTAAGACACGCCTATTTCGTAGCCACCATTGCCACCAGAATACTGATTTAGACCCGCCGCGTTAATATCATAAGCAACGCCTACTTTCAATCCTTTATACAGCATACCTACCATCGGAAAAATGGCATCTGCGTTAGTCGCACGATAGCCCAAACCTGCTAAGGCAGTGATGTCACGCGCCGCGTTAAGGTGATACCCGAGTAAAGATTGCACATTGATTTGCGATGCTTTGGCTTGATTTAAGTACATAATGCTTGGCATCAAGACCATTTTTTGTCCAAAATCAATATTTGCACCTGCGGTAACCGCCACTCTGCGCGCCAATTTTTCGTTACTTTCTGTTTTGCTAACAAAAGTTTCGCGTGGGGTAAGTAAGTGCGCCATTGACGCACCGATATTAAAGTTCACTTTGCTTGACAAGGTAGAAGTAAAATTAAGTCCTGCGCTAAAATCAGGGTATGATGTGTTTGTTTGTGCAAACACGTCGGACGTACCTACCGTTTTGCCTTGCAAAATACCATCTTCGCCCAAAAGCAAAGTGCGGTCAAATTTTTTCTGTACGATACCGCCTTGCACCCCAAAAGCTAAGGTAGAATTGCCTTTTTTGCCCAAACCTAAGTGGTAAGCCAAAGAAAGTAAAGCGGTCTGATTGGTGAGTTGCGCCGAACCTGATTTATCAGATAAAAAGACTGCACCTGCACCTACCCAATCGTTTTTACCAAATCCGCGCACCAAGGGCGCGTCGATATAGGCAGACGGCGTGGTAAACTTAGCCGCTTGCACTACACTCGCCCACTGGTCGCGATAGATACCGCCTACGCGGAACGTACCCTCATAACCGCCTGTCAATGCAGGGTTTAGGGTAAGCGGTGAAAGGTTGAACTGCGAAAAATGAACGTCCTGCGCAGTGAGGTTAGCAGCCAATAAGGTACTAACGGATAAGGCTATGTATTTTAAACTTCTCATATGTTCGAAAAGTGGGTTTTAATGATAAGTAAAGGTATAAATATTTTTTGTAATAAATATTAATATTTTAATATTTGGAAGAAAATAAGATTTATTACAACAAAAAAACCTTATTTTCTTCCATTAAAATACTACTATCGTGCGAGTAAGAAATCACCGCTTTTTTTGACCACCTCGGCGTTCACTTTGTATATTATAGCATATACATAAGTATCCATAGGTTGGTCTTCGCCTAAGAACTTGCCGTCCCAAGGCTGTGCCGCGTTATAAATCTCCTGCCCCCAGCGATTGAATACTCTAAACTCTTGCACCTCTATACCGTCACCAACGATGTAGAACTTATCGTTCATACCGTCGCTGTTTGGCGTAAATACATTAGGCATATTGTTATCACGCGGCTGCGCCGTCACTACCAAATTATCGGTAGCGGTACAGCCGTTGGCGTTGGTCACCAATACGGTATAAGTACCCGAAGTATTGACTACAACCAATAGCGGATTGCTGTTGCCTACTGTACCTGTTTCGCTCGATGTCCACACATAATTACCACCTGTAATATTGGTAGCGTTGAGTATCAGGTTCGAGCCAATAAATAAGGTAGTGTCGCGCCCTGCATTCACGGTGAGCAAACCTGGGCTACCTACCACAGAGCTACTTACTAAGGAGCAGCCTTTGCTATCTGTTACCGTTACGGTATAAATACCTTGTGTCAAGCCGTTTAAACTTGGTGTATTGTTCGATGTAGGTACGCTCCATAAATAAGTATATGGACTCGTGCCGCTTCCCGCAACAACTGAAACAGTACCGTCGTTGCCTCCGAAGCATCTCACCACGCCTGAGGTTGGCAACAAGGTTAATGGTCCTGGCCCACCCACATAAGTACTGCTTATCAAAGAGCAGCCTTTGCTATCTGTTACGGTAACCGTATAAATACCGATAGCAAGACTAGTGATAGCGGGCGTATTGTTCGCGGTTTGGGTATTCCATAAGTAAGTATATGGACCTACGCCGCCGCCCGAAGTCACAGACACCCCACCATCGCTGCCACCAAAGCAACTAACCATACCCGAAACTGGGTAAGATACTAAGGCACCTGGGCTGCCCACATTGGCATTTGCAATAACACTACACATATTTGCATCGGTTACCGTAACCGTATAATTTCCCTCTGCTAATCCACCAACAATTGGTGTGATATTTGGCGTAGCTGTACTCCATGAATAAGTATATGGAGCAGTACCGTTGCCTGCACTTACAGATACCGTACCGTTGCTCTCGCCAAAACATTTGACCGTTCCCGATACTGTATAGGCTACTAACGCACCTGCACTACCGATATTGGCATTGGCAATGACACTACACATATTTGCATCTGTCACCGTAACGGTATAGTTACCCGATGTTAAATTACCAATACTTGATGTAATATTGGGCGCAGGCACACTCCATACATAAGTATATGGAGCTGTACCACCAGTTGCGCTAACAGATACCGTTCCGTCGTTGCCCCCAAAGCATTTTACCGTACCCGATACTGGATACGCTATTAATGCGCCTGGGCTACCCACATTGGCACCTGCCGTAGTAGTACACATATTGGCATCTGTGATGATAACCGTATAGTTACCCGATGCTAAGCTGCCAATACTTGGTGTGGTATTAGGTACTGGTGTATTCCATAAATAAGTATATGGTGCTATACCGCCCGTTGTGCTAACCGATACAGTACCGTCGCTGCCGCCAAAGCATTTGACCGTTCCCGATACTGGATAGGCGATTAGCGCGCCTGGGCTACCCACATTGGCACTTGCCGTAGTAGTACACATATTGGCATCTGTAATGATAACCGTATAGCTACCCGACGCTAAGCTGCCGATACCTGGTGTGGTATTAGGTGCTGGTGTGTTCCATAAGTAAGTATATGGGGCTATACCGCCCGTTGCGCTAACCGACACTGTTCCGTCGTTGCCACCAAAGCATTTTACCGTACCCGAAACTGGATATAGCACTAACGCGCCTGGACTACCAACATTGGCATTCGCAGTAATAGTACACATATTTACATCTGTCACCGTAACGGTATAGTTACCCGATGTTAAGTTGCCAATACCTGGTGTGGTATTTGGCGCAGGTGCATTCCATAAATAAGTATATGGTGCTGTACCGCCCGTTGCGCTAACCGATACTGTTCCGTCGTTGCCACCAAAACATTTAACCACGCCCGAAACTGGATAAATAACCAATACGCCTGGACTGCCAACATTGGCATTCGCAGTAGTAGTACAGCCTTTAATATCTGTCACCGTAACGGTATAGTTGCCTGATGTTAAGTTGCCAATACCTGGTGTAGTATTCGGAGCTGGTGCATTCCATAAATAAGCGTATGGTGCTGTACCGCCCGTTGCACTAACAGATACCGTTCCGTCGTTGCCGCCAAAGCATTTCGTGGTACCCGAAACTGGATATAGCACTAACGCGCCTGGACTACCAACATTAGCACTTGCCGTAAGGCTACACATATTTGCATCTGTTACGGTAACTGTATAATTGCCCGATATTAAGTTGCCAATACCTGGTGTAGTATTGGGTGGTAGCACACTCCATACATAAGTATATGGACTCGTTCCGCCTGTTGCACTAACAGATACTGTACCATTATTACCACCAAAACAATTCACTGCGCCCGAAACTGGAAACGCAACTAATGGACCTGGTCCGCCAATAAAAGCGGTGTAATTACGTTGGCAAAGGTTGGCATCTGTAACGACACAAGTATAAGTACCTGGTGCAAGGTTTATTGCAGTTGCTGTATTTTGTACTGGTGTCGTGTTCCACGAATAAGTTAAAGTACCCGTTCCGCCCACAGCGTTTACGGTAGCTGTACCGTTGGCATCGCCAAAACATTTCACATTAGCAGAAGTAGTAGTTGCTGTTATTTCGGTAGGATCAACCAATGTAACTGTTGCGGTGGCGGTGCAAGTATTCGCGTCTGTCACCTGAACAGTATGTGTTCCTGCTGAAAGGGTTGTGTTTGTTGCTGTTACCACACTGTTATCCCAAAAATAGGTAAGCGTGCCATTGCCTCCGCTTGCGGTTACGGTAGCCGAGCCATCATAAACACCGAAACATTTAGGGTTGGCTTGCGCCGTAATAATAGCCGTAACTACTGGCGGAGCAACCAAAGTTGCGCTTGCCGTAGTGGTACAAGTACCCGCCGTTACGGTTACGGTATAAGTATTAGGTGCTAAACCCGTTTGACCCATAGTTGTTATTGCACCATTCGACCACGCATAAGTATAAGGCGTAAGTCCATTACTTGCATTAGCGGTAAGCGTACCCAAAACGGCACAAGTAGGCTGCTGCGCCGATAAAGTCACGGCAGGTGCTGTTGTCGGAACAAGCGTGGCAGATGCAGAGGCTGTACAACGAGTTGCTACATCGGTAACGATAACATTATAATTACCTGCGCCCAAACCTGTACGGTTCGGTGTAGTGATACCGCCATTCCAAAAGTAAGTAAAATTACCTGAGCCACCGACCACATTTGAAGTCAATGAGCCGTTATTTAAGCCACAAGTATTAGCGATGGTAGTTAAAGTAACCGTCTGCACTACTGGTGCGACAAGCGTTACACTTGTTATACTCGAGCAACCTGAAGCATCTGTAACGGTAACGGTGTGTGTACCCGCGTTCAGGTTTGTTACCGTAGCGGTAACGACTCCGTTATCCCAAAGATAGCTATAAGGTGCTGTCCCTGTAGTACCCGTTACCGTAGCCTGACCATTATTGCCACTCGCGGCGCAAGTAGGGTTTTGGGTAGCCGATATAGTAGCTGTGGGCAACGGCGCATTACCTACCGTTATGGTAGCGATAGCCGTACAACCTGTTGAAGCCTTAGTAGCCGTAACGGTAAATGTTCCGCCGTTAAAATTGGTAGTACTTGTGGTTATTGCACCATTAAACCATACATAGCTATCGCCGCCCGTTGCCGTTAAGGTAATGGTAGGCACAGCGCAAGTCGCGTTCAGTGCGCCCGGTGTAATAATTGGTGCAGGTTGGCTGATGTCTTGCGTGATAGCTTCGGTAGCGGTAGCGGTACAACCGTTAGCGGTAGTAGTTGCCGTTACGGTATAAGTACCTACTGCATTGACCGAAGTAGGATTAGTAAAAGTAGAGTTTGACCACGCGTAGGTATCGCCACCTGCTGCTGTAAGGTCTATACTTGTAGTAGTACAAGTTAATACCGTAGTAGGCGAGGTAATAGTAGGCGTAGGCGGAACTATGTTTTGCGTTACCGCAAAGGTGCTTACTGCCGTACAACCCGACGAAGCGAGTGTAGCCGTCACGGTATAAGTACCTACTGCCGAAGCAGTAGCGGTATTTGCCGTAGAGAAATTTGACCAAGAGTAAGTATCGCCGCCCGTTGCAGTTAAGGTAATAGCGGTGGTAGTACAAGTCAATATTGCGCTTGGCGCAGTAATGCTTGGCGTAGGTATTATTTTAGGATTGATGGTAGCCGAAGCGGTAGCCGTACACCCTACTGCATCTGTGGCAGTAACGGTATAAGTACCCGCCGCAAGACTTGTAGCGGTAGCCGTATTTTGTCCAGGAACGGTGTTCCATGCGTAAGTGACAGGTGCGGTAGTATTGGTTGTGGCTGCCAATATGGAGCCGTTGTTTTGACCGCACGTCAGTTGCGTAGGAGTAGCGGTAGCCATAGCGGTACAAGTTGATAATGTACTACAGCTTTGCGAAGCAACAGCCGCCGAACAAGCACCTACCCCACGCACCTGAATAGGCACGGCGGTATTGGCGGCATTACCCGTACTCGTATAAGTAGTGCCTGCGGTAGCGGGAATCCAAGTAGCACCACCGTTGAGGCTGACCTCGTAAGAAGTAGCACCGCTTACTGTGTTCCAGTTGTAGGTCACACTACTTGCGGTAATACCGCTACAAGTTATTGCAGGCGCAGCAATGCTGCCTACATTGACTACTACGGAGCGCGATACGCTACAGCCATTCAAGGAGGTAGCCGTTACTGTATAGGTGGTAGTGGCGGCAGGTGACACCGTAATTGCCGATGTAGTTGCGCCGCCAGGCGACCAAAGGTAAGAAGTACTATTAGAGCGTAAGAATAAGATGCTCCAATTGACGAGCGTACCCGTGTCTCCCCCGACATCGTCACCTACTCTTAACGTCCAGTTTCCATCAGGATTTAAACCGTTAAAGGTAGAGAACGGCTGCTCGGGTATAAAGTTGCCTGTAAAAGGTGCCGTACCTACGGTAATTGACGTAGTCGCGGTAGCCGTAAAACAGGTATTGGTATAGTTGGCAGATGCTCCGCCGTTATCCGTAGAGAGTTCTATTTGTGTACCGTTCGGTCCTACCAAATATATATCCAAATCGGAATCCCATGTATGGGGAATATTAAGGCAAACCCTATCAATAATCACGCCTGTACCGAGTGTAGAGCCATTGCACTGTACACCTGTTACAGCCATTACACTATTAACAAAGTTGTTTGTATTCACACCACTATCAGGAATAGGCGCATTTGGTGACAAAGCGAAGGTAGGCATTGGCGGACACGCCGCAACCGCAGACGCTACCAAAGCCACATTTGTAGCGGCGCAGATAGACGTATCTTTTAGCGTAGTAGGCAACGTAGGCGATGGCACTACGTTTACAGTAATAGTAGTATCGAAAGTACAAGGGAAATTGGCATAAGTAGCCCGATAGCTATAAGTATTTGGTCCTAAGGTCGTTGGTAATATAGATACCGTTTGTCCGCCCGAAGGCGTAGTACCCGTAGATATAATATCAGGGTTTGGCAACCAACCCGCACCACCTAATATTGGTGTGTAGGACTCTACGTTAGGGTAAGCACAAGGGTCAAAAGCGATACCCCAACTGTACATGATACCATTATCGATACTTTGATTATCTGTTACTTTGATAATCCAATTACCGTTGTACGGGCAACCTGCAAAATTGGCTAAGGACTGTTGCGGCAGATAGCTACCCGTCGTTAGAGTGGCAGGAGTAGTAACACTACCTGGAGGATTAAAATTATTGGTAAGGTTAGCAATACCGCCGTTGGCGGCAGTGGCATTCGTCATTGTATAATTGTGTAATGGGCTTACATTTGTCCAGGAGTAATCCGCACCTTGCGCTACCTCCGTACAAGTAGAGGCTTGGTCGTTGGCTTGACCGAAAAACGTACCGCCTAAGAGATTAGGATAAGGTAGCAAATTGACGGATTGCCCGTTAGGGCAAATCATATCAATACTGAGGTCACCAATAAACGAGTGTTGCAAATTCATATTGATGCTACGCAGACCACAGGCGGCGGTCATCACACCCCCTACAAGTCCTGTCATGGTAATCGTATCGGTATAGGAGGTAATTACCCCTGCTGGTCTATCTGGCAGACAAAACTGACCCGCAACACTGGTTGGCGGAACACTTGTTATGGTAGTAGTAACTACCGACCCTACGGGTCCGCCGCCGCCTACTGTACCTGTGGCATTGAGCGGGACGGTCTGCCCGAGGCAGATAGTAGATTGTCCTGCTATCGTACCTGTAAACCTCGGCGTTGCGGCTACGCGCACCCTTAGTTTAGTCACGTCTTTAACGCCGCAGAGCGTATCCGCATCAGCAACTGTAACATATACATAGTAAATACCGGGCGTGGTATAGAAGTGACTTACGGTGTGTGGTGCGGGTGCGCCAATACTGTAAGAAATAGCACCGTCACCCCATTCATATTTATAGACCGCCGAAGCGTCGCTTTGCGGATAGATAACACCGCTTTGTGGAAAAGTAGCTGATGCGCCGATAGATACAGGGAAACCCGAGCCTACACAAACGTTCACCGCGCTATCGCCCGCAGCGATAGCAGGGTTGGCAGTACTTAATTCTATGCGCGGTACAATTAATTGACATGGCTTAGTACAAGATAGCTGACCAATATAGCCTGCGCCTTGCGCTCCGTCTGTATTAGAAGTAAAGCGAACCGTCAGGCATCCTTGTGTGTTAGAGACACTTGCCGCGAACGAAATTTGTCCGCCAGGTAG
>JAYWGJ010000286.1:0-21161 GCA_043778315.1 Saprospiraceae bacterium
TACTATCTTTGTCAAAAAAACAAAACTCAACTTTCAAATAGGAATGAAGAGAAAATAAGATACTGAATATTATGACGCAGGATTTTGAGTTAAAACAAGGCAGATTTGAGGCGCGATGCTGTGCATCGTAACGAAAATCTAACGCAGTTTTGGCTCGAAAGACAAGTCAGAATACAGTAACTTATTTTGGACGCTTTCCATAACATTCTAAACGATTAAAAAATGCAGGATTACTATGTTTATATGGCGATTGGTATGGTACTCGGCGTGGTCGGTATGTTGGTACAAGGTCGCTTAAAGAGCAAATTTGAACAGTACGCACAAATCGGTATCAGCAACGGTTGGACGGGTAAAGAGGTCGCGGAGCGAATGTTGCGTTATTATAATATCAATGATGTGCAGGTGCTTTCGGTGGACGGTTTCCTAAGCGACCACTACGACCCGACCAAAAAAACGGTCAATTTGAGTCCCGATATTTATAACGGCAAAAGCATTATGTCGGCTGCGGTTGCGGCGCACGAATGCGGTCACGCGGTGCAGCACGCTACCGCTTACGCGATGCTCACGATGCGCTCGCAGCTCGTACCCGTAGTGAATATCGCGGCTTCGTTTCAGCAGTACGTCTTGATAGGCGCGTTTATGTTGGCAAACACATTTCCGTCTCTTTTACTAGTAGCGATAGGTTTATTTTCTGCGACAACGGCGTTCGCGCTCGTCACTTTGCCCGTAGAATTTGACGCGTCGAACCGCGCCTTGGCATGGTTAGACCAAAGCCGCACGCTATCGGTAGAGGAACACGCGGGCGCAAAAGATGCGCTTTGGTGGGCAGCGATGACGTATGTAGTTGCCGCGCTGTCGTCGGTAGCGCAATTGCTGTATTTGGTGTTGCGATATTCGCGGTCCCGCGATTAAGGAAAGCGTCCAAAATAAGTTACTGTATTCTGACTTGTATTTCGTGCCAAAACTGCGTTAGATTTTCGTTACGATGCACAGCATCGCGCCTCAAATCTGCCTTGTTTTGACTCAAAATTCTGCGTAATAATATTCAGTACCTTATTTTCTCTTCATTCCCAATAATTTTCTTATTGTAAAAATAAAATGGCAAAGCGCAATACCAAATCTTATTCCAAATTTAATTATGACGACCTAAAAGCATTGGGTTTGCGTACCGTTTTGGTCGATTTATTCGCAACCGAAATCATAAAACCCGTTGCGGCAAGTAGCAGATTACAACAAGAATTAGAGGAAGGACAGGAGTTTTCGTTAGCAACAGAAAAAGCGAGGTCGGAATTTATCATCGCACCTGTACTTCGCGAATTGCACAGAAATAATAAAGACGTTTTTTCCATATATTCAGGTTTTCAATTTAATGTAGATATTGAAAAAGGACTACAAGGTTTTTGCGATTTTTTACTAGCAAAACCACCTTTAAATATCGTTCCCGACTCACCAATTATCGCCGTTGTGGAAGCCAAATTAAATGATGTAATTACGGCAGCCGTGCCGCAATGCGCCGCCGAGATGTACGCTACATGGCTTTGGAACGAAAAATATCAGCAACCAGCGCAAACCGTTTATGGTATTATAACAACAGGTAAATCTTGGGTATTTTTGCGGCTCACCGACGGAATTACCATAGAAGTAGATACGAACGAGTATGCTATGGCGCGGATAGAAAATGTATTGGGCGTATTGCAGCACATCATTAATCAGTTTAAAAAATAAGTTTAAATTATTTAAACAAAATAAAAATAAAATGGCAAAGCGCAATACCAAATCATATTCCAAATTTAATTATGATGACCTCGATGAATTAGGTATCGAAACCGTCGTAGTTGATTTGTTTGCGGGACAGCAAATTGCGCCCGTGGCGGCAAGTGAATGGTTGAAAGATAGCTTGCGCAAAGGAGCTAAATTTTCTTTGAATACAGAAAAAGCAAAATCGGAGTTTATTATTGCGCCGATTTTAAACGAGCTGCACGAAAATAATGAATCGGTTTTTGCGGTATATTCAGGGTTTAATTTCAATGTAGATGCTACACGCGGGCTGCAAGGTTTTTGCGATTTTTTGTTGGCAAAGCTGCCGCTTAATATTGTACCAAAATCGCCAATTATTGCCGTTGTAGAAGCAAAATTGAATGATGTAATCACGGCAGCCGTGCCGCAATGCGCTGCCGAGATGTTCGCCGCACGGCTTTGGAACGATAAGCGCGGTGAACCGTCGGAGACCATTTACGGCGTTATCACAACAGGAAATGTATGGCAGTTTTTGCGTTATAAACAAGGCAATATCGTAGAAATTGATACGCAAATTTACAATCTAAAAGAGTTAGATACGCTGCTCGGCGTTTGGCAACACATCATTAATCAGTTTAAAAAATCAGTTTAAAAAATATTCAAAATATGAAAATTATAATTCCAATGGCGGGCAGAGGCTCGCGCCTGCGTCCACATACGCTGACCGTTCCGAAGCCACTAATCCCTGTTGCGGGCAAACCGATTGTACAGCGATTGGTAGAAGATTTGGCAAAATCTTATGGCAGTGCGATTGAAGAAATCGCGTTTATTATAGGCGATTTTGGTGCGCAGGTCGAGAAAGACTTAGTCGCTATCGCCGAAGGCTTAGGCGCGAAAGCAAGTATTTATTATCAGCACGAGCCGTTAGGCACGGCGCACGCGATACTTTGTGCGGCGAATAGTTTAGATGGCAATATTATTGTTGCTTTTGCAGATACGTTGTTTCGCGCCGAGTTCAAAATCGATACGGCGCAAGACGGCATTATTTGGGTGCAATCAGTAGAAGACCCGTCGGCTTACGGCGTAGTGAAAATCAACGACGCGGGTACAATTACCGATTTTATCGAAAAACCTGATACTTTAATCTCCGATTTGGCGATTGTCGGTATCTATTATTTTCGCGATGGCGCGTATTTGCGCAGCGAAATGCAGTATTTATTAGACCATAATATTAAAGAAAAAGGCGAGTTTCAACTCACGAATGCCTTAGAAAATATGAAGCAAAAAGGCAGCGCGTTCAAAACAGGCAAAATAGACGAATGGCTCGATTGTGGCAATAAAGACGCGGTGGTTCACACCAATCAGCGCGTTTTAGAGTTTAATAAAGGCGACAAAAGTTTGATTTCGGCTTCCGCCAAAATCACGAACTCGACCATTCTCGAGCCGTGTTATATCGGCGCGAACGCTGATATTTCGAACTCGGTAGTAGGACCGCACGTCTCGATTGGCGCAAGCACAAAAATCACTAACTCGGTGATTTCCAACTCTATTATTCAGAGCAATAGCCAACTATCAGGCGTTGTTTTAGAAAACTCGATGATTGGCAATCATGTGGATTTGAGTACCAAAAAATCTGATGTGAACTTGGGCGACTACTCTCGCCAAATCATATAAATAGAGCGGAATAGTAATGCAATTGTAATGCGTTTAGGTTTAGCAAATTGTAAAGATTTATTAAACCTAAACGCTATTTTTTTGTAAATTACAAAATTAAATTTCAGGCATAACAGCATTTTACTATGTATAGTCAGATTTATTGTAGATTTTTGTACTAAAATTCATACCAACCTAATACTTAAATCCATGACAGCTACGCTACGCCGCACTATATTCGTTATAGCATTACAATTATCTGTCATTTTTTTCGCTAAGGCGCAATGCCTCGAGCCGATAGACTCCGTGTCTGCTTTGAAGCAAGCCGTGGAGTTTAGACGCGACAATAATTTTGCGGCGGCGGCTAAATCAGTACAAACGGCAAGCGGCGTATATAAAACTCAAAAATACGAAAAGGGCGTAATACGATGCGGCATTTTTTGGGCAGAATGTATGATTAGACTGAAAAAAGATGCGTTGGCGGCGAGTAAATTCAAAGAGATGATTGTGGCTTGCGAAGCTAAACCCACCGCGTTTGCGCCTGAGCACACACTCTGCTACGCCCGATTAGCGCACCTTGCCATCGTCAATAGTCTATTGGATAACGCAGACGTATATTGTAGCAAAGGAATGAAAATAGCGGCGTTGGTACAGCCACAAAATGCGTCCCTTTACAACGATTTGATGAGCCAATTTTATACCTTGGCGGGACGAATATGGACGAGTAGAGGTAACGCAGGCAAAGCGATAGAGATGTACAAAGCCGCAGCCGTTTACTACCTTAAAGTAAAAAGTAGTAGTAAAAATAGCATAACCCAGGCGATGTTGTATAATAATCTTGGCGCGGCTTATGAGACGAATAATGACCTGACGAATGCTGCCGAAAACTACGAACTTGCCTATGCTGTTTTTAATAAAAGTAACCCTCAATCCGTTAATTGTGCGATGGCTTTATTTAACCTTAGCTACGTTGCCGAACAGCAAGGTAATACGACCAAAGCCTTAGCTAACTATACCGAAGCCTTAAAAATTAGGCTCAAAATACAAGGCGAAACCGTAGAAACAGGCGAAATTTACTTGGCAATGGCAGGTATTTATATGGGTATGATGGATAGTAAAATAGCGGAGACGTATGCCCAAAAAGCACTCGCTATCGCCGTGCAACAAGGCGAAACCGACCCTACTTATATGGCTTCGGCTTACGAAATGCTCTCGGCAGCCGCAAGTAAAACGCAGCAAAAAGAAGCCGCACTCGATTACGCGCTAAAAGCGGTAGCCCAAACCCGCCTCGCCAAAAACGATTATCAGCACGGCAAAATGCTCGCCGCGCTCGCCGTGATATACCTAGACCAAGATAAGCCCAAAAGTGCTATCGCTACTTACGAACAGGCTATCAATGCTTTTCGCGCTGCGGGCAGCCCGACCTACGTTGCAGAAATGCAGCTTAAAGTAGCCGATTTGTACATCGACCATCAAAAATTGGAGGCTGCCAAAACCTATCTGCAAGTGGCTATACCTGCTATTTTGCGCATCAATAATGTCAATTTATTGCCCACCGCATACAGCGTACAGGCGCGACTTGCGGCTGCCGAAGGACGGCAAGCGGAGGCGGAAGGCTATTATATAAAAGCCATAAAAAGCTGTCTGCCAATGTCTTATAAGTTTAACGCGCTCACCGACTCCGTAGCAGCCAATCAGGTGATGAGTCCTATTACTTATACGGAAGTGATGCAAAAATTGGCAGCGTTTTATACGCAACGCAACGAACCCGTAGCCGCGCTCCGCGCCTACAAAAGCGGACTAGAAAGTCTGCTGCATTTGCGCCGCAGCTTCCAAAGCGACGACTCCAAACTCGGCATCACGTTGCTCACCCGCAACCTCGTATCGCGCGCTATTCAGGTAGCGCAAACCGCGATGCAAAACAACAAAAATACCAAATACACCGCTTTCATTTTTTACTTTATAGAAAGCTCCAAATCTTTAGAAATACTCGAGGCACAACAAAACGCTTGGGCGAAAGCAAAAGCAGGTATGTCTGCCGATATGCTCGCCTCGGAGGCGCAACTACACAGTCGCTTGGCGCAACTACGCAAAACGCTTAACGACGAACAGGAGAAAGGCGATAAAGCTAATGTGAACGAAATCAATCGTTTACAAATACAAATTGCCGATTTTACACAGAAAATGGAAGAAGGATACGCCACTTTTTTGAAGCAGTTTCCGATGTTCCAAAACCTGCAAGCGCAACAAAATTTAGTGTCGCTCGCTGCCGTGCAAGCTGACCTCCGCCCCGACGAAATACTATTGCATTATTTGATGACCGATACCGCAACTTATTTATTGTGCGTGCAACGTAACGAAGTACAGTTTTATAATTTAGGCTTCGGAAATGCCGATTTTGCCACTGCAACAACCGACCTACAAGTAGCAATTACAAGTAGCAGCGCCGCTACTTTTTGCCCCGCGGCGCACCGATTATTCAAAATGACATTGGGCGTGATAGCGCAGAAAATAAACAATAAAACCTTGATTATTATCCCCGACGCGCACCTTTACAACGTGCCGTTCGAGGTGTTGCTCACGCAAAACGAAACTAAAAAAGATTTCGCCAATTTGCCGTATTTACTCACTAGAACTGCAATTACCTACCATTTTTCGGCAAGTTTATTCCATAAAGGTATGGAATACGCCGCTTCGGGCAAGGGTTGGCTCGGTGTTGCGCCGTCATTTACGACTGTAATGTACGCCGATAATCGCGCTAATAGTATTGGTAACAAAACCGATACGACTAAAAAAAGTAACACTACACAACTCGGCGCGCTGCCGTTTGCCAAAAGAGAAGTCACTGATTTGGCAGAATCATTGCACGGCGAAATGCTTTTGGAGGACGCGGCAACAGAAACGGCGTTTAGAGCGAAAGCGGCACAATATCAAGTAGCGCATTTAGCTACTCACGCCATCAATGACGAGCAAGACCCTAATTTTTCGCGTATTGTGTTCGCAAAAGATGCCAAAAACGACGGCTTTTTGGAAAATTATGAATTGTATAGAGAACAGCCGATTGCGGAATTGGTGGTTTTGAGCGCGTGCGGCACGGGCGCAGGCAAAAACGAGGTCGGCGAAGGCGCGATGAGTTTGGCGCGTGGCTTTATGTACGCAGGTACGCCGAACGTACTTTCTACTTTATGGGCGGTAGCGGACAAGCAACAAATGCAACTCACTACTCTTTTTTACAACGAATTACAACGTGGCGCAAATAAGGCAACCGCGTTGCGGCAAGCGAAATTAAACTATCTAAAAACCGCTACTTCGGCAACTGTGTTGCCGCGATATTGGGCAGGAATGGTTTTGTTTGGCAATGATAAACCAATGATTATCAGTCCCGTATCTACGCATAACTATATTTATTGGGCTGTAAGTGGGATAGCAACGATGCTTTTGGGCGCGTTAATTTTTTGGTTGCGCAAAGCAAAAAAGAGAAATAAGTAGCTATTGTTTTATAAAAACGATAGCGTCTTTTTGACGACAGCTTCGGCTAATGCGCTGCGTCCTGTATGCGCGAGGCGCGCCGTCTGCAAGCCTGCATCGGTCGCGAGCGCAAAATTAACATGAAAATTATGGTCGGCATCAGCACGACAGTACGCGCCAAAAATTTCGTTATATTCGTTATAACCCAAAAGCTGCAAGGCGCGACGCTCTACGTTGCTGCACGCGGCGGTCGGCGCGTGATGCAAGCCGCGAAGCTCCAATTGTAATAATATATCTTCACTTTTACACACCAAAACCGCTACGCCTTGTCCTGCTTCTGGTGGTGCTTCGGCAGTGTTTAGTGTTCTGATTACAAAATCGGCTGCATCAAAGCGCGGCGTATCGAATATATTACCTAAAAAAGCATCATATTCTGTATTTTCATCATAAATTAGGCTATAATTAGAGCTATAATCCAATATATGTGCCGCAGCGAGCGCATTTTCTACCTTTACAACGGCATTAAGCGGCAAGCCGAGCATATTTTCAGCAATATATTTTGTTTTTTGTATAAACAAATGATACTCGGGCGCAAAACGCGGCAGCGCGGCAGCAATAGTGTAGTTTTTGGGATAGGTAGATAGTTCCGTAGAAAGCTGCGATAACGGCACGAGCCATACGTCCGCCTCATGCAACGGATTCTGCGTACACGGAGCGTATTCAATTTGGTAGCCATTAGCCCAAAAATAGGCTTCTGTTAGGCTGTTCAGAGCTGCGCTATGCGCGGAAAGGCGTAGTGTTTTCATTATAAAAATCAGTTGTTTGAGAGTGAATAGGATTTAGATTTTACACGTTCCTTACTCCGTTTCAGAATCGAGTGGCTTAGTAAGGTCGATGAAAGCGTAAGCAAAATCCAAACTATTTTCGTTGTCGGCAGGCATTGTTTCGCCCTTAGCGAATTTTACTAAATCGGCAGTTTTCAGCAGCCGCTCCAAATTTATACGCAAATTCACGGCTACGTCGGTTCTATTTTTTAGTATTTCTACCAATTCGTCGGTCGTAGATTCTAATGCGGCTACTTCGTAATTATTCTCAATGTACTCGCGTAAAATATACGATAGTTCGCTATAATAACCCTTGGTATCGCCGTTTTGCCAGCGTCGCTCACTTGCCAAAATGCCTAGTTTGCGCACTGCCAACTCGTGCGCGGGCGTGATTATTTCGGCAACAGATGTGCCGCCTATTTCGCGTATCCGCGTTCGGTTGCGCCACCAAACCGTGCTGTATGCTATTGCGCAAAGCAAAAAGAAGCCGAGCAGCCAAGGCAGCCAGTCGTTCCACGTCATTTTTTCGAGCATCAACGGCGCAATGTCGCGCACCTGTGTTGTATCGACGTGCTTGATGTGCACATCAATCTGCATCGCTTCAGTATATACGGTGTCCGCCGCGCCGTTTGCCAAAACGTAGGCGTAGGGCAAGGGCGGAAGCGCAAAACTGCCGCTATCGAGTACCGTGAGCAGCCATGTTTGCGTGAGCAAAACGTTATTTTCCGTTATTTTTTCGGTTGTTCTGACGCTGTCTATTTGTTCTACCGCGCTGCTGTCGGGCAGGCGCGGGGTAATGATTTTTGTATTTTTTGGTGCTTGTATCGTGACGTGCAATTTCACTATATCTCCTAAAAAAATATGCGTACTGTCCAATTTTGCGGATATGCTGACCTGTGCGCTCGCGCTTGCAGCGCAACACAAAAAAAATAATACACCATACAGTGATATATGCGAGTATTTAGCGGTTAAGTGGCACATCATATTACGAATAATTTTTTTGGCTCTTTGAATTTTTTTTCTAATATATAAGTTGCTCGATAAAGTGGTACGCATAATTTGGACATTTTAAATTCTATATATTTCTTATTATAAAAAATAAAGATAGTATTAAAATGATAATTTCAAGTTTAAAAAAGGTGTTAAAAAAGGTAATATATTTGTTTTGTACTAATGTATAAATGAGTAAAATATGTATTGGTGCAAAGCCAAAAACCAGGCAGAATAAGGGATTGAGCCGCCAAGCTGCACCAAAATCGAGGTGCAAAATACTATATAAGGCGCGTGTGCTGCCGCAAAACGGGCATTGCCAACCCGTTAGCAAAAACAAAGGGCAAGGTAGGTAATTATGACTTGTCGGGTCGTGCGTATAAAGATAGTACATCGCAAATATTGCGGCGAACGCGGCTGAAAAAACGACGGTTTTAGGTAGCATTTCAAAGCATCTTTTATTGTAAATCAACCGCGTTGCATCACCTTACTCGAGGCGATGCGTACATCTTCGGTAGAGTAAAATGCGTTCGGAAAATGGCTTTTTATGATATCCGCTACCTCGGGAACGTCTTTACGCTGCACTATCGAGAGCAGCAAATACGCATCGCCGGTATAGCCTTGTCCTTTGATGGTTGTCACACCAAAATTACGCGCAAACAGCTCATTTACAAGGTCTTGCGGGTCAGCGTTGATGATAGTTCTAATCAAAACTGTTCCGATAGCCATGTAGGCATCGATGCGAATACCGACCCATGTTCCCGTGGCGAAACCACCCGCATAGCCGAAATAACACATCGGGCTGTCGATGTGCTTAAGCAGCGTACCAACCGCCACTATCCATATAAATGCCTCTACAAAACCGATAAGCGGCGCAATATTTTTTGCGCCACGCGAGATAAGCATTACGCGGGTCACGGCGAGCGACACGTCGACGGTGCGCGCCATAAATATTAGAATAGGCATCACCACCCAAGCAAAAACCTCGTCACTAACAAAACTAAACATGGAGTATCGTATTTTAAAAACGCAAAATTAATGCTAATTATACAAAAACACGCCTTATTTGGCTTATATTTGCACCGATATAAAATGATTTTTTTGCGCAAGCGGATACCATGGCTATTTATTCCATCAACGACCTCGAGCAACTCTCGGGCATCAAGGCACATACGCTCCGCGTGTGGGAGCAGCGTTACGGGATTATCGTACCGCAACGCACGCCTACCAATATCCGTTTTTATACCGATAATGAACTTCGCAAACTACTGAATATCAGCTTATTAAATAAACATGGTTACAAAATATCGCGCATCGTAAATATGACCGATAGTGACATAGTAAATGCCGTAGAAGAGCTGGCGCGGCAACACCCCGAATATGATACGCATATAGATACGCTGGCGATATCGATGGTAGAAATGGACGAACAGAAGTTTGAGCAGATAGTAGGCTCGCGGATTTTCACCAATGGTTTTGAAGCCACGATGATTGATACTATCTTTCCGTTTTTGGATAAAATCAACCTTTTGTACCTCACAGGCTCGATAAAACCTGCGCAGGAGCATTTTGTGACTATACTTATTCGTCAGAAAGTAATCGCTGCTATCGATGCTATTCCGTTGGCTTCGCGCCAAAACGCGACTAAGTTTTTAATATTTCTGCCCGAAGGCGAGCGGCAAGAACTGACGCTATTATATCTGCATTACATACTAAAATCGCGCGGTTTTCAGGTCGTCAATCTGGGTATCAATCTCTCTACGAGCGACTTGGAGGTGGGTTGCGAACTCCTCTCGCCACATTATATATATACCATTTTCACGGAGCAGCACAAGCAGTCCGTCGCGCAACGCGTAGAGAGTATTTGTAGTATTTGCGCCGATATTCAAGTACTTTTATCAGGATATTTACTTGAAAATCAAATATTTACACTTCCTGCTAATGCACGGGTTTTGCGTGATTTGGAAACGACACTCGCATTCCTAAAAAATTTATAATGCTGTAATTATCAAAAAATGATAAAAAAAAATATTCCTAACGCCATCACTTTACTCAATTTATTTATCGGGTGCAGCGCGCTCGCCTACATTTTTGTAGGCGCGGCAGACGCGATAGTTGTGACATATTTTGTTTTGGCGGCTTTATGTTGCGATTTTGCCGACGGCGCGGTCGCACGCGCCCTAAACGTGCATAGCGAACTGGGTAAGCAATTAGACTCGCTCGCCGATATGGTGAGTTTTGGCGTAGTACCTGGCGCGCTGTTTTTCCACTTACTTTATGCGGGCGTAGCCGCTAATTTTTGGCTCGCGCTGCCCGCGTTTTTGGTGACTGTTTTTTCGGGTTTGCGCTTGGCAGTGTTCAATATCGACACCCGACAATCCGATGTTTTTATCGGTTTGGCAACGCCTGCATCTACTACTTTCGTAGTTGGTTTATATTATTTGATACAAAAATACGAATGGGCGCGCCTCGCTAACGTTTATTTATACTTAATTATAGCGGTACTAAGTCTGCTACTTGTTGCGCCTGTGCCAATGTTTTCCAATAAGTTTAAGGGAAGCGCGTGGCGCGGCAACGAGATTCGGTACGCTTTTATGGGCATCGCGTTGGTGAGTTTGGCTATTTTCCAAGTTGCCACTTTCGCGCCGTTAATTATTTTATATATATGTTTGTCATTGATAATCAATATATTGAATAAATAATTTTGCATTTAATCTTAAATAATTTATTTTGAAAAACCTGTTTTGGTGGCTTTTCGGTTTATTTGGCGTAAGCCTTGTTTTTGCTGCTTTTTTCTTTGATGGCACGGGCGACGGCGGCGACAGCATCACCCATTTTTTGTTTGCGCAATACGCCTTAAAACACCCCGAAAACTTTTTCAACCATTGGGCGAAGCCACTTTTTGTGCTGCTCGCTATGCCGTTTGCGCAGTTCGGTTTTATAGGTGTCAAGATTTTCAATATTGGCATGACGCTAATTAGTACCTTTTTCGCATATCGCATCAGCCAAAAAATAGACCTTAAAGCCACACCGTATCTGCCCATTTTTTTAGGTGGAATGCCGCTACTACTGCAAGTGACGCTGTCGGGACTCACCGAGCCGCTATCGGCGGCAATGCTTACTTTTGCCATTTTCGCGATGTTTGGTTCGTACAAAATACGATTTATTGCTATTATAATCGTTTCTTTTTTACCTTTTGTACGTTCCGAAGGCTTGCTTTTGTGCGGCGTTTTCGCTATTTATTTACTGTGGCAACGCGACTACAAAAAACTGCCGTTGCTCGCCGTCGGACACCTTATATATAGTATCGTCGGCGGATTTTTTGTGTACCACGATTTCTTTTGGGTATTGAATAAAATACCTTACGCCAACACCGTTACAGGCAGTTACGGACACGGCAAACTCTTACATTTTTTGCAACAATTGTACTACGGTACATCGCTGCCGATGGTAGTATTAATGATGCTCGGTTTAGTCGCAATCAATTTTTCATTGTTTACAACAAAAAATAAAAATGGTAAATTTATAGCCGAAAAAGTGATTTTGATAGCAGGTTGCAGCCTAATTATTATCATTTCACATAGTATATTTTGGTATTTTGGCATTTTTAATTCGTTTGGAATGTCGCGGGTTTTAGTGACCATTATGCCGCTTTTAGCAGTTATTGCGCTTGTTGGATACACATTTATTATAGAATATTTAGCGCGTAAGGTCAAAGAAATTCTTATTTTAGCTGTCACATTATTACTAATTATTGGTTTTCCTATTATCAAAAAAACGTATTCATTTGCTAATCTGCACCGCTCGCCTGACCAAAATCAAGCGTATTTGGTCAATAATTTTATACAAAAAGAATTTCCAGACCGCGACCGCTACGCCTTATTATACCAACACCCTTACTTGGCAATCGCGCTAAAAGATGATTTTTTTAACACCAAAAAATCGCAACGCTTTACAGCTATCACGTCGGAACAAACTTTCGTGCAGCCTACCATTTTGATTTGGGACAACTGGTTTGCAGTAATGGACGGCGGAACCGAAGAGGCGGCTTTGCGCCAAAACAGAAACCTGCGTTTGGTGCAAGCCTTCCGCTCCGAAGCCGACACGGTGCAACGAATGTTGGTTTTTAAAACTATTGATAAATAAGAAATCAAAATATATGAATATTGATACCATAGTTGCGCCTGCTACCGCTAACGGCTTAGGCGCGATAGCCGTCATTCGGCTTTCGGGACGCGACGCGGTGCGTATCGGTAGCTTCGCTTTTCGCGGTAAAAACCTTTCCGAAGTGCCTTCGCATACCGTTCATTTTGGTACGCTCCGCGACACCGATAATACGATTATTGACGAGGTTTTGGTGAGCGTTTTTCGTGCGCCAAAGTCTTATACCCGCGAAGACGTACTCGAGTTTTCGTGTCATGGCTCGCCTTATATTGTACAAAAAATATTAGCACTTTTTGTGCAACACGGGGCGCGTATGGCAACACCAGGCGAGTTCACGATGCGCGCCTTCCTCAACGGACAACTCGACCTCGCGCAAGCCGAAGCCGTCGCCGACCTCATCGCCGCCGAAAGCGAACAAGCGCACCGCGTAGCGATGCAACAGATGCGCGGCGGCTTTTCGGCACAAATAAAAACGCTCCGCAACCAACTCATTCACTTCGCAAGTATGATTGAGTTGGAATTGGATTTTGGCGAAGAAGATGTTGTTTTTGCCGATAGAACGGCTTTAAATACATTAATTAGCGAAATTATTAGCGTTTTGAAGGCTTTATTGCAATCTTTTCAGCTGGGCAATGTGCTAAAAAATGGCGTAGCGACCGCTATTATCGGCAGACCGAACGCGGGTAAATCGACGCTTCTCAACGCGCTCCTCAACGACGACCGCGCCATAGTCAGCCCCGTAGCAGGGACGACTCGCGATACTATCGAGGAGCTTTTTACGCTCAACGGCATACGTTTTCGGCTCATAGACACGGCAGGAATCCGTAGCACAGAGGACGAAATAGAGGCGATTGGCGTACAAAAAGCCTACCAAAAAGCGCAACAGGCGCACCTTATTTTATACGTTTTTGATGCCGCGCAAACTACTTACGCGGAGGTAGCAACTGATGTACAGTCGCTAACGCGAGCAGGCGTTTCGCTTATCCTTTGCGGTAACAAAATGGACTTGCTCAACGAAACGCAACAAGCAGATTGGCACGACCAACTCCAACCGATACGCCAAAAATCTGACCTTCTTTTTATTGGCATCGCTGCCAAAAACAATACTAACCTCGACGCGCTGACTAACGCGCTCACCGATACCATACAGCAGCGCGGACACGCCGAAACGGACACGATTGTAAGCAATGCGCGGCACGCCGCCGCTATCAGTGCCGCGCTCGAGAGCCTTCGCGCCGCCCACGAAAATCTACACGCGGGCATCTCCTCCGATTGGATTGCGATAGATATTCGGCGCAGCATTCACGAACTCGGTTTGGTGGTTGGGGCGGTGAGTACCGACGATTTATTAGAAAAAATATTTAGAGATTTTTGTATCGGGAAGTAACGGGAGGTCGGACTGAAGCCCGACCTGTTTATTTTTTTCGTCGGAGTAAAGTCCGACCCATTTATTTTTTTCGTCGGACTGAAGTCCAACGTCCCGTGTTTTCGTCGGACTGAAGTCCAACGTCCCGTGTTTTCGTCGGACTGAAGTCCAACGTCTCGTGTTTTCGTCGGATTGAAGTCCAACGTCTCGTGTTTTCGTCGGACTGAAGTCCAACGTCTCGTGTTTTCGTCGGACTGAAGTCCAACGTCCCAGTAGTTCCTATCGCAAATAATCATTCCATTGTTTCAAAAAGATTTTGACACGCCGTATATAGTCTTCGGCTTCTTACTCGGTAATGTTTTGTGCATTGTCGTTTTGAGGATGCGCCGCAAAGTTTCGCATATTGGGCAGACTATTATCGGCATCTTTTTTTAATGGTTCATAAAACAGTGAATTATTAAAAACATCGGCAGGCTTGATGAATGTGTTACTAAAAATGCTAAACCATGACTCGTTGCTTGCATCTTTCAACTCCACAAAATATTTATAAGCTTCACCAAATTTGAATCTGTACTCTTTTGTATTTTTTACCAAATTTTTAATATTAGGAAAAGTACTCGCAAGTGGCAGATAGTTACTTAAATTTTGCGTTGTAAGCGTGTCCGCAATATGCAGTTTCAGTTCTAATTCGACGGCTTTGCCCATTGAAATGACAATGGCGGCGTAATCTTGTAAGTTTGTTTCTTTCTGATTTTCGTAATAAAACAAACCTTTTGCCAAATAATTTTGCGTTTCTTCGTGCAACCGATTACGATTTGGAAACCAATCATTTTTTATCTCTTCCAAATATTTTGCATAATCTTGTATTTTCAGTTGCGCATCTAAAGCGGCTTGCAATTCCTCTATACGAGCTTGCATCGCCTCCATGTCATTTACATCTATCGCGTTGTTCCGTATTTCATTGATGATATTATAAGTGTTTTGCACAAAGTTATTGGCAATCACGTTTACAGTCGCGTTTTGGCTAGCGTTAAATGCTAAATTTTCTGTTTGAATATAATTATTAATAACTGTAGTCGGCGCATTTTGGAAACCGAAATCTAATCGCGACAACATAATATCCGAATCTCTACCTCTATTCCGCGCCTCTACCTCCCAATCTCTCCTATCCAAAAATGCACTGAATAAGCCAAACTCCATTTGCGTTCCATTTTCTGCCGCTATATGCGTTCCATTTCTTCGGGTATCGTGCTGTTTTAGGTTGTATAATAAAACGAAGTTTTCACCATCAACCGACACGCGTTCCGTAAAAGCTACGCCTTCCAATATACCTTCCAGCCTTTTACGAATATCCTCCAAAAGCATTTTGGGGTTGTCCGTTCCGCGCACTTGCACCTGAATATAAGGTTGCTGATTGTCGCCTTTTTTCGGCTCAATCAACTGTATCAATGCACGATTGCCTTGTTTATCCTTTAATTGAGTGCCGTTTTTCCACATTTCGCCGATATTTGCCCATTGATGCGTTTCTACGATAAAACGCTGAATATTGCCATAATGCAAAAAACGTTGCTCGTAGCGGATAAAATAATCCGTTTCGGGCGTATCCCAGTTTTGTGCAATGCCATCACTCATTTCTTCTGCCATAAAAGCGGGTGCGGCATACCAAATTTCACCGTTCTTCGCAGGTATTTCAAAACAAATATAGCAGGCTTTCATAAAGCCAATAAATAGCAATTGCTCTTCGTTACTATACGCGCTCCACGCTTCATGCAGCGACGCCAAATTAAATTTGCCATTTTTTGCGCGTAACGTAGAAAAATACGTTTTGCTTCTATCCAATAAAGTATAAACCGCCGCAATCGCCCATTGCTGATTGATGATAATTTCTTGAATAAAATACGTTTTTCTATAAAAAAGAAAACCAATATTGTGTAAATAATGTAAAAAAATATCAACCGTATCAAGCGGCAAATTTTCATTTTCACATAATTGCGTAAACTCGGCGTGTGTCATCATATTCCTGCGCTGCGTGGTATTGTCGCGCATTTTTTCTATCGCTTGTCGCACATTCCACCATTGTAGCGGCATATTTAGCCCTTGATGTTCTTGGAGTTTTTCGTTCAATATTTTATTGACAAGCCGCTCCAATCCGTTGTAGCCCGTTTGCGTTTCGGCATCGGTATTATGAAATTTTTTCACGCCATATTGTGTTGCCAATTCTTTTTTGCCCTTTAATTCTTCATTTTCAAAGCGACTATCCTCACATTTCGTTCTGACCACTATAATCGGGCTATCATCGCCCAATTCTTTGGCATAGTCTAACCAATAAGGCAGCGTGTAATTACGATAAATAATGCCGTTTTCGGTTTGCTCGGGCGTGTGTTCGGTTTCCCAATCCCAACAAACCACGAATATAGCGCGCGTCCGCATAAACAAGCGATGCGTTGCATGATATATATCTTGCCCGCCAAAATCCCAGATATTCAGCGCGATGCTATCCGCTAAATCTGCGGTGCGCGGCAGGTCATTTTTATCTACTTGCCGTATTTGTATGCCATGTGTAGAGGCTTGCTGCTTGTCAAATACTTTGTCTATCCAGCGTGTTATCAAACTCGTTTTGCCTACGCGCCCATTGCCGACCAATATCATTTTTAGCTCAAAATGCTTTTTCACGCCTTTTTGCTGCGCTTCGAGGTAAGAGCGGACTTCCCGTAAGCAATTAATACTACCAATGATTTCTTTTTCAATATTCTTAATAGGATTTTTATATAAATCTAACCTTTTTAGATTTGGAAGCTTATTTAAAAAGTCAAGCGTGATTTCAGTAATTCTATTCTCTCTTAAATTCAACTCCGTCAAATTCGTTAAATCTTGTAAAAAAGAAATATCTGTAATCTGATTGTTCCACAAACTCAACTTTGTCAAATTCGTTAAGCTCTGTAAAATGGAAATATCCTTAATTTGATTGTCTCGTAAACACAAATCCGTTAATTTCGTTAAGCCTTGTAAAGAAGAAATATCACTAATTTGATTTTCCCATAAACTCAACCTCGTCAAATTCGTTAAATCTTGTAAAAAAGAAATATCGCTAATTGGACTTCTATATAAACTCAAACTTGTCAGATTTGGGAAATTCAGTAAAAAAGAATAATCGGTAATTGCAATGACTGATAAACCCAATCCCGTCAAATTCGTTAAATCTTGTAAAAAAGAAAAATCGGTAATTGAATTATACCCTAAACCCAATCCCGTCAAATTCGTTAAATCTTGTAAAAAAGAAATATCTGTAATCTGATTGTTCCATAAACTCAATTCCGTCAAATTCGTTAAATCTTGTAAAAAAGAAATATCGGTAATTCTATTCTCATTTAAATTCAATTCTTTCAAATTCGTTAAGCCTTGTAAAAAAGAAATATCAGTAATTTGACTACTACTTAAATCCAATTCCGTCAAATTCATTAAAGCTTGTAAAAAGGACGTATCAGTAATTTGATTACAACTCAAACCCAAATTCGTTAAATTTTGTAAAAAAGAAGTATCGGTAATTATATTTCCACCTAAATTCAATTCCGTCAAATTCGTTAAGCCTTGTAAAAAAGAAATATTGGAAATTTGATTGTGAAATAAATGCAAACTTGTCAAACTCGTCAAACTTTTTAAAAAGGAAGTATCGGATAAGCCACAATCATATAAATTTAGCCCTATTACTTGATTATTTTCATCAAGCAAGTAGCTTTTTTTCTGTCTCCCTTGGAAAATATCATCAACGCTATCAACCTGCGTTAATTCAAAGCCCAAATGCTTTTCGAGGTCTAAAATTTGTTGTGGTTTATTTGTCATGGTTGTAAAAAAAAGTGTTAAAAAATAAAAGAGAGATAGCGGGCAGCGCGGGAGGTTGCGGCTTTAGCCCGACCACAACAAAAGTAACTCCGCTTTTTTTTCGGCGGACTGAAGTACCGTCGTCCCGTGCGACGGACTAAAGTGCCGTCGTCCCGACGGACTTAAAGTCCGCCGTCACAGTCGTCGCATGGGCGAAGATAGGTGCCTACCCAATCCGTCCAGTTTTTTACCAGATTTGCTTTTATGGGATTGTTCAAAAGATAGTTAATCGTATAGTTGTAATGGTTTTCGTTGCGAATATAGCGGTCGTAACTTTCGGGATACCAGACCGTTGTACCCGTTGTACCGCGAGCCAAGTTGAGGTAGTGCGCGCTGCGCCCTTTGATGCGCTGCATGATTTTGTACAAATGTTGATACTCGAGCGCGTTAGGGTTAAAGTCTTCTGTATCCGATAGTTGAATGGCGGTGTCTATCAGTATATGAACGTGATTTGACATGATGCAATATGCCTCCAAACGATACAATTCGCCATCTAAGTGATGCAGTATATCTTTCATTATATTCACACATTCGGCTTCCGACAAATAGCGGTCGCCATAGGTCGGGTGGTCTAAAAGCCCTTCATATTTTTTGAAATACTCGGCTTCTATGACGTTGCGCTTTCTGCGCTGCTCGTCCTCTGACAGTTTGTCATCGATGCCATCGATAGCTTCGGTACGCGCCAATTTCATGCTTACTGCCGTACTACTTACGATGCTGTTATAGAGCCGAAAGGTAACGAAAAATATTTTACCAGCGTGGTCAAAATGCGGTAAATGGCGTTTGTATTCCATATTTTTTTGTTTAAGGATTTTTTCATCGACGGACTAAAGTACCGTCGTCCCAGTCGTTTTCATCGACGGACTAAAGTGCCGTCGTCCCGTGCGACGGACTGACGTACCGTCTTCCCAAACCCCACAAGCGGTATTTTTACCATAGATATACAAATAGATGCAGCCGAGCAAGGCACTCTCCTAATTTCCAACGCGCTCGGTCAAACTATACAACAGCAAATGATAACCAATAACAGGATAGAGCTAAATTTAAGCGACCAACCAAGTGGCGTTTATTTCATCAAAATACAAACCGCCGCAGGCGAGACAACGAAAAAATTGATACTACAAAAATAATGTTATCACAAAACAAACCCTGTACATCAGCGATGTGCAGGGTTTGTTTTTTCCTTACGATAAGAATAATGCTATATTCAAATATAAATTAAACTTTCAGTCCATATCGAAAATCCTTAGGAATGAAGAGAAAATAAGGGACTGAATATTATCGCGCAGAATTTTGGGTCAAAACAAGGCAGATTTGAGGCGCGATGCCTAGCATCGTAACGATAAATCTAACGCAGTTTTGGCACAAAAGGCAAGTGAGAATACAGTACCTTATTTTGGATGCGTTCCTTAACTACCTTTCACCACTTTTAAACTCAAATCGAGGCAGCCTGCCGAGTGCGTCAGCGCGCCTACCGAAATATAATCGACACCCGTTTCGGCTATTGCGCGGAGCGACGCTAAGTTTACGCCGCCCGAAGCCTCTACCGAAAACCGCTTATTTACCAATTGCACCGCTTGACGCATGGTCGCGGTATCCATATTATCGAGCATGATTTGGACGGTTACGCCTGTATTTAATACTTCTTGCAGCTCCTCCATGCTGCGCACCTCTACCGTTATTTCTATCGGTAACTGATAGATTTTCAGGTATTTATCGGCGCGCTCGATAGCTCGAGTAATGCCGCCGCAAGCATCGATGTGGTTGTCTTTTATCATCATGCGGTCGTACAAACCGTAGCGATAATTGGTGCAGCCGCCGATACGCACCGCCCATTTTTCCAAAAATCGGAGTAGCGGCGTTGTTTTGCGCGTGTCCAAAATCTGCACGGGAAGGTCGGCGACGACCTGCGCGTACTCGCGGCTGAGGGTAGCGATGCCACTCATGCGTTGCATCGTATTGAGTATCAGCCGCTCCGCTTTGAGCAGCGCGATGCTATTACACTCCACCTCAAAGGCTACGTCGCCTATTTTCACTTCCTCGCCGTCGTGCTTAAATACCGTTACGACGGCTGTTTTATCCAAATATTCAAATACGGTTTTGGCAATCTCGATGCCTGCTAACACGCCGTTTTGCTTCACTTTGAGTATGGCGCGGTCGCGTTTATCGGCTGGAATGCAAGCGAGCGAGGTATGGTCGCCTTCGCGGACATCTTCGTGGAGTGCTGCGGTAATAAATTGCAGCATCTGAATAGCGGTAATCGGTTCGTTATAGGTTTGCATGATTTTTTTATAGTCTGGAATTAAATTTTTTTTAACCGCACAAAGGTCGACATCTTTTTTGCTACGCTATAATATTACGCGCTTTATTTTTTAGAAACAAGTAAAATAAGTAGAAAAAACCATTGCAATATTGACAATGAAAATATACAAAAATGCTTATTTATTGATATTGTGGTAAATATATTTAGTAAATATTATAAATACTGTAAAAATTTAAAATAATTATTAAAATATTTGCAATTATAAATAAAGTCTCCGTATCTTTGACCTAAGAAAGAGATAAAGCACTGCCTAAACAGCAAAAATTTAGCTGAAATTACTTTCCGAAAAATAAATATTGTAAGGTGGCGAAACTGCGCTTCGGCGCAATGGCAGACGCGCCCACTTGTCTCGTGGGTGAGGAATTACGGGATAAACGACCGATATTGTTAGTAGAATTGGGTTCGGAACGCCGTTCTGAGTAATCTAAAAAGGGCGCGACGAACAGCGTTCCAAATTCATTTTCTGCTATATACCTCGACTCGCTAACCGCCTTGTGTAGGTTCGACCCCTACCTTTACAGCGAAGTGTGACTGAAAAAAGCATCGGCAAATCCTTTATGGGTTTCGCCGATGTTTTTTTAGTGTAGGAGCGACAAAACAGTAGTTTTAAAATAAAATCAAAAATAAATAAACTAAAGTTAGGTATTACAAATAAAAGCCTTACCTTTGCATCAACAACGTAGGGTGGAGCAGTGGTAGCTCGTCGGGCTCATAACCCGAAGGTCGCAAGTTCGAGTCTTGCCCCTGCATCAAATAG
>JAYWGJ010000287.1:0-5406 GCA_043778315.1 Saprospiraceae bacterium
AGAATCTGCTTCGCCAGTTCGCGTTGCTCGTGCTGAGTCAAAACAAGGCAGATTGGAGGCTGAACAAGCAAAAGCGATACTAAATCGCTTATGCGAAGTAAACGCACGAAGTGCTGCCTAGCATCGTAACGAAACCCGCGCGAAGCGAACTGGCGAAGCAAATCTAACGCGGTTTTGGCATGAACAAAAATAAAGATAGCAAAACTACCATTATTTGCAGTAAACGGACGTAGCCCAAACAAGTGAGAATATAGTAACCTATTTTGAACGCGTTCCTAAGAAAGAATTTTAAGTGGAAATAAAATACACTTATCTATCCAAAAACATACTGCTTTCGCGGACTAACTCGCGAAAATATGGGTCGCGGATATCTTTGATGAAGTGTATTGCTTCACCTGTAGAGCGCATTTCAGGTCCTAGTTTTTTATCTACATTAGGGAATTTATTGAATGAAAAAACAGGTGTTTTTATGGCAAATCCCTCCAGGTTATTTTCCATGATAAAGTCTTTTAGTTTTGCGCCAAGCATCACTTTTGTTGCGATATTGATGTACGGAACGCCGTATGCTTTCGCGATGAATGGCGTAGTACGCGACGCTCGCGGATTTGCTTCTATCACATACACCTTTTCGTTTTTGATGGCATATTGAATATTAATTAAACCCTTAGTATTCAACGCCTTAGCTAATATTTTGGAGTATTTTATCATAGTATCTATCACGTTTTGCGAGAGTGAATACGGCGGTAAAACCGCGTTACTATCGCCCGAGTGTATGCCTGCAGGTTCGATATGCTGCATGATACCCATAATATGCACGTCGTCGCCGTCACAAATAGCGTCTATTTCCGCCTCCTGTGCACGCTCCAAAAATTGGTCAATAAGGATTTTATTATCAGGAATATGCTTAAAAATATTAACTACGGCGCGCTCCAACTCGTCATCGTTGATGACAATCCGCATACGTTGTCCGCCGAGGACATACGACGGACGGACGAGTACAGGGTAGCCTACTTGATGCGCAATAGCGATAGCCCCGTCGGCATCTTCCACCACGCCGTACTGCGGGTAAGGAATATCGAGGTCTTTGAGGAGATCTGAAAAACGCCCTCTATCTTCTGCCAAATCGAGCGCGTGATAGCTCGTTCCGATTATTTTTATGCCGTTTTCGTGGAGTTTTTCGGCGAGTTTCAAGGCGGTTTGTCCACCTAACTGCACGATTACGCCCTCGGGTTTTTCGTGTTCGATAATCTCTATCAAATGCTCCCAAAATACGGGTTCGAAGTAAAGTTTATCCGCCACATCGAAGTCGGTAGAAACGGTTTCGGGATTGCAATTAACCATAATTGCCTCATAACCTGCCTCTTTTATCGCCATCAAACCATGTACACAACAGTAGTCAAACTCGATGCCTTGACCAATGCGGTTCGGTCCAGAACCCAATACAATTATTTTTTTCTTATCCGACGCAATACTTTCATTTTCGTCCTCAAAAGTGCTATAATAGTAAGGCGTTTGCGCTACAAACTCGGCTGCACAAGTATCTACCAGCTTCCATACTCGTTTGATATTCAAGCCTTTACGATAAGCCGTAACTCCGTCTTGTTTTGCTTTTAGCAGATAAGCGATTTGAGCATCAGACCAGCCCGCTTGTTTGAGTTCTACCAAAAAATCGCGTTTTATATCATAAATACTTTTGCATTTTAATAGCAAATTCTCTTGGTCGACCAATGTTTTTATCTGCTTGATATACCAAGGGTCAATTCGGCTAAGCCGTTGTATTGTCCGCGACGGAACACCGAGTCTTATGGCATCGCGTAAGCGAAAAATCCGTTGGTCAGTTGGTATTTCTAAAGCTTTGAGTATGTCCTCTGTGTTTGTCCATTCTCTACCGTCTGCGCCCAATCCGATAAGATTGTTTTCTTGCGATTGACACGCCTTTTGCAACGCTTCCAAAAAGGTGCGACCTATCGCCATCACCTCACCTACCGACTTCATTTGCAAACCCAAAGTATGATCTGCACCGTTGAATTTTTCAAAATTCCAACGCGGCATTTTGACAACGACGTAATCGAGCGAAGGCTCAAAGTATGCCGAGGTCGTCCCCGTAATCTGATTTTTTAGTTCGTCTAATCGATAGCCCAAGGCTAATTTTGCCGCTACTTTTGCTATCGGATAACCCGTTGCCTTGCTCGCCAACGCAGACGACCGCGATACACGCGGATTTATTTCTATCGGAATTAAGTCTTCTGTGACAGGGTCTAGTGCAAATTGTACATTGCAGCCGCCAGCAAAATTACCCAACGAACGCATCAATTGTATAGCATCGTTGCGCATTTTTTGGAACGTGGTATCGCTCAATGTCATTGCGGGCGCGACCGTGATACTGTCGCCAGTATGTACGCCCATCGGGTCGAGGTTTTCTACCGTACATATTATTACGACGTTATCGGCAGCGTCGCGGAGTAGCTCGAGTTCGTATTCTTTCCAGCCCAAAACCGCTTTTTCGACCAAAACTTCGTGTATTGGCGATGCTTTTAAACCGCGCATGAGCAATTCCTCGAAATCCGCTTCTTTAAAACAAATACTACCACCTGTACCGCCGAGGGTGAACGAAGGGCGTATCACCAACGGAAAACCAATCTCTTGCGCCGCTTCTTTGCCCTCCAAAAACGAGTTGGCAATATGCGATTGTGGTACTTTCATACCTAATTGTTGCGTCAAGCCCCGAAACTGCTCACGGTCTTCGCAAAGGTCAATTGCTTTAATATCTACGCCAATCATACGCACGCCGAAACGCTCCCAAACGCCTTGCTCTTCGGCTTCTTTGGCAAGGTTGAGAGCGGTTTGTCCGCCCATAGTAGGCAGCACCGCATCAATTTGACGTATCTCGAGTATCTCGATAATACTCTGCACCGTAAGCGGTTTGAGGTAGATGTAGTCGGCGGTGACAGGGTCGGTCATGATGGTCGCGGGGTTCGAGTTGATAAGCGAAACGCTCACACCTTCCTCGCGCAAGGAGCGCGCCGCTTGTGTACCCGAGTAGTCAAACTCGCAAGCCTGACCAATGATGATAGGTCCGCTACCGATAATTAATACCGATTTTATGGTCTTGTCTTGTGGCATAGTTTTTTAATTAAATTGTAATTGTTACGATTAAATTAAATAATAAATGAGTTATAAATCGAGTAAACCGTCGGGCAAATCCATATTTATTATTTTCGCTTTCGCGTCAATATTGGTTAGAAATGCAGTAGTAAGCGGTATCATTTTGTCTTTTCCGTTATAATTAACGACTGCCATTTCTTGCGACGGCATTGTTATAATCTCGATGATAAGACCTATTGCGCCAAGCCTCAAATCGTGTATAGTAAAGCCTTGACACTGATTGAATTGTATGACATTGCGCGCCGCGTCGCTTGCGTCGGCAGGTACGAGGTCGGTGTCGCGCACCAATATCTCGAGCGAGCCAATGCGAACTGCCGCTTCGCGAGTATCTATATCCTCGAATTTGATAATCAGCTTTGTACCGCCACGCACCGAACTGATAAAATATGGCGTAGGTTTATTTTTTTCATTCAAATACACCGTTTCTAAATACTCAAAATCGTTGGTGTAAGCCGCATCAATAATCGCTTTTAGCTCGCCGTCGATGCCGTGCGGCTTTTCGGTATGCCCTATTTTGATATAATTATGACTTTCGGTTAGTTTCATTTTTGGGTTGTTTACAAATATTCCAAAAAAAACCTACTGTTTCGACATTGCGAAAACAGTAGGTTCTTTTATTGTTTCATATTAATGATACTAATTATATAGATATATACTTATAGAATTAATAAAATTATTCAGGTGCGTCGGTTACTTCGCTCACTTCTGCGGCAGGAGCTTCGTGTGTTTCAACGGCAGCTTCTACCACCACGGCAACTGGCTTGGGTTTAGCAACACCCGAAATAGTCAAACGATTTGCCTCTTTCTTAGCTGCTGCTTCCAATACGCGCGCATCAATTTTAGCGGTTTTTTCTTTGTCCCATACATTGTAACGCTCATCGGCTACTTCTTGTGTGATAGAACCTTTGCTTACCCCTAACTGCAAGTGTTTGCGGAGCATCACGCCTTTAAAACGCAAAATCGCTTGAACCGTGTCGGTCGGTTGCGCACCATTATACAACCACTGCAATGCTTTAGAATTGTCTAATTCAATGGTTGCAGGCGAGGTCATCGGATTATAAATACCGATGCGCTCGATAAATTTACCATCACGCGGCGAACGGCTGTTCGCTACTACTATATGATAAAACGGGGCTTGCTTGCGTCCGTGACGCTGTAATCTGATTTTAACTGACATTAATCGAGTTGTTTTTTTGTTATTACTATAAAAATTATTAAAAACAACGACCCGCTTCCTCAGACGAACTGGCTACTCGGGCGTTTTGTTACCGCAAAGGTAGGTATTTTTTTTATGCTAAACAAATAGTTTTGGTATTTTTTTATAATAAAATTAATTTTAGTAGAAAAACAAGATTTTTCAAGCAACTTGCGACAAGCGACTCAAAAACTTAAATCTAATCGCCGAACACCACAAGGTCGGTTAATGCTGCCCGCAACTCAGCCGCGTCATCTACGGCGACAACTACTTGTATAGTCGTATTTTCGGCATCAAAAACCTGTGTGTATATAGTAGTATTTTGCCTTTTTAGGACAGACCTAACAGTGGGTAAATTGGCATAATTGCAATCAAATACAATTATCGTTTCTACTCGTTTTGTGACAATTTCGGCAGCGGCAAGTGCCGCGTGTGCTGCCGCTTTATAGGCAGTAATCAAACCTGAAACGCCGAGTTTTGTGCCGCCAAAATATCGAACTACGACTACCAAAACGTGCGTCAATCCTGCGCTGTCTATTTGTCCGATAATCGGTCTGCCTGCTGTGCCGCTAGGTTCGCCGTCGTCGTTGATGCGGTAACGCTGCGCGTCAGCATCTAAACGGTAGGCGTAGCAGTGATGCCGCGCTTTCGGGTGTTCGGTGCGCAGCGCGTCCAAGCAGTTTTTGAGGTCGGTTTCGTCGGTAATCGGATACGCGTAAGCGACAAATCGGCTACCCTTCTCCTTATATTCGCCTGTCGCGACCGCCGCAATAGTTTGATAAGTATCCGTTTTGTTCATTAACGTACAGTTGTTTGTTAGGCTAAACCTAAAAAATCGGCTACGTCTTTCGCGCTCTGACGCGGAATTTCCTCCATCGGAACATGACCTACATTTTCATAAATAATGCCTTCCGAGTTAGGTATCAGATTCAAAAATTTTTTCATATTACCAACCGAAAGCCACTTGTCTTGCTCGCCCCACAGGACAAGCGTCGGGCATTTGATGCGGCGCATTGCGCGCGTATTGTCTTTGAAACGTTGATTCA
>JAYWGJ010000288.1:0-1997 GCA_043778315.1 Saprospiraceae bacterium
GTCACTTCGGCAGTACCGATAGGCGAGGTAGTCACACCCGGACAAGTAGTGATGGTAATATTGCCTGGTGTAACGGGGATATTGGTAATAGAAAAAGCAGCCGACGAACACATACACGGCGTTTCTTCGATGACCGCCATGAGCGGACAAGATACGCCTGCATTAAGGGCAGCACTAAACGTAGTGGTAGCGGTGCCGCCGTTGGCAGCCATGCTTACATTAACCGTTTTTTGTCCTAATAAAATATCACCTGCCGATACATTACCGCTCAGGTCGGCATCGTTGTAAAACTTGACGACGAAACTTTGCGTGTTCAAAACTGCTGCGTTACCTGTATTGATAAACGAGACGGTCGCGTTGAGCGTTTCGTTGGCAGGCGGATTAAGGGTAGCGGTCGCGGTCATATTGGTAATACCAATGACGGGGCGCACTACTTGTATATAACCTGTATTTTGTCCTGTAATTTTGGCTAAATTGCACACTTGTCCGTTGGTGACGCAGGTTGCCGAAAAGGCTTTGTTGGTACTTCCGTCGACGCGTACTCGCGTATCGGCGCAGGCTAAACCTGCACTTACGGCTACGTTAGCTCTAAACATCATAGAGTCACCTTTCAGTACATTTCCTCGCATAGCAAAACGGTAGATTGTTCCGCCTGGTGCAGTGATAACGGTCGGCGTACCCAAATTGGTAGGCGCGTTGCGGACGGCGGTAAAGCCGCCAACGACTGCTGCGCCATTGTAAACTACAAAATCGATGGTTTCGGTACCCGAAGTACGGCGTGGTCCGAGATTGATAGCTTTGAAGGTGACTTGCGAATTGAGATTGTTGCACGGTTGCGCTTTGGTAGCGCGAATCGATACATTATAATTATTGGTATTGCTCGGTGCGCCTGTGACATTGACGGGCGTAGTGACCTGGTCGGTAGCGAGGGTGCGTGCGCCGCAAGGTTTTTTACCATAAGTGGTAAATAAGAATGTGATGCCTGATTTGAAATCGCAGGGTACAGCTGCCGCTTTGAAGCGGAGGTTGTAGCGATTTTTACCCGTACTGCTGCTATCTACACCGTACAAACCGTGTGCGCCGAGCGTTGCCGCCAAATTAGGCGCGCCCGATACATTCCAAGTGAAATTGCTACCCGACTGTGTAGGATTTGGGATATTCACCCACGTTCCGCTACCGTTCGGGTACTCTACTTGCGAAGTACCTGCTACTATCTGTACGCCGATACCGGGCCATACGACCATATCAGATTTGAGGTCGCGGATAATACCTTTTTGTGCCGATTGCACGGCAACAGTATAGCCAAATTGCTGACAAAGCGGCTGTACGCCAACAGGTGCTGACGTGATAACTTGTTGCAATTGCGTGATTTCGGGCTGTACAAACAAGCGGCGGTAAGTGACATTGCAAAGGTCGGCAGGGTTATCCACATTAGCAGGATAGCCTGTACAAACAAAACCCGCCATCATTTCTAAGCTGTCTTTGACACAACCGCTAAACGTACCTTCTACGCGGTAGCAATAAGAAGTGCCGTTTGTCATCGTACCGATTTCGTAAAAACCAGCCGAATTAGTGGCGAGGTCGGGCGTTCCGTTCGATACGCCGCTACAATTAGTCCGATAAATACGCTGTACATTGACCCCACTAATAATTGGTTTTTTGGCTAACCAAACATTATTCACATCAGAACCAGTACCGTTATACAAAGAAATATCCCAAGCGACGACGTTGTCGCTGGCTAACAAATTAGCGTTAGAGGTGCCAATAGAAAGCGAGCCGCCACCTGACGGGTTGTAGTTATAAGATTTATTAAATATTATGGCAGGTTTGATGCTACTAACAGCTCCTTCTGTTTCATAGTTTAATATGACAGGCAGGTTATTTGATGGGCTTGTGCTACAACTTCCTGTGAAGTAAACATCAAGAAATAAATCTAACTGCTCGTCCTGAAACGGTATAGTACCGCCATTGGCTGCATAAATTTGCGACATATCGAA
>JAYWGJ010000289.1:0-5390 GCA_043778315.1 Saprospiraceae bacterium
AATAAAACCGTTTTTAGGCGACGAGATGGAGGTAATTCACGGCAATAAACACCAAAATCACCGCTTTAATAGCGTCAATCACTTTCAAGACGGCGCGTGCCGCGTACTGATAGCGACGGATATTATCGCTCGCGGTTTGGACGTGAAAGGCGTGACGCACGTCCTTAATTTTGACCTACCCGAAATGGCAGAAAATTACATTCACCGCATCGGGCGGACAGGACGATTTGACCAAAAAGGTATCGCTATTTCGTTCATCAAACCCGACGAAACGGAGATGCAAACGAACATAGAAACGCTGATGAATACCGCTATTCCGCTCGTGGAAATGCCCGAAACGGTGGCAATTTCGGACGTGCTATTAGACGAAGAAAAACCTCAAATAGTGATGAAATTTGGCACTAAACCGCCTAAATTAGATACCGAAAACTCGGCTTTTCACGATAAATCGGCAAAAAATAAAAAAGTAAACGTCCGCTACAATCACGAAGCGGCGATGAAAGCAAAGTACAAAAAACAGTATGAAAATAGGGGGAAAAAGTAGATTTAGTGATGCTGTAAACTTAATTTCAGCAAGTACAAAAGCCAACGGGTCATTTTTTCTTTCTTTTTCTTTTTCTTGATAAAAAGAAACAAAAATCAAGACTTATTAGCCTTGTCAGGCTACTCTCCGCGTAAAAAGGGAACACAGCCCAAACTTGCAGCTCCCAAGCCCCCTTTAATTCCCCCATGTGGGGGAGATGGTCGCCGCTTCGAACAGTGCGCTGTTTATCACCTTTTTACGCTCCGTTTTCGCCGACAATTCTAATAGGTCGGTTGCCCCCCTGAGCTATCGACTTTATTTTTGGTTTTCGGAAGATAGTAACGCTTAAACCCGCTACTCTAATACAAAATGACTATTTCGTAATATAAGTTATCTAACCAATTTCCAATTCCTTCACCAACGTCTCCCCGACGGCGGCATTAAGCTGGGCAATCAAACTCGTGCGCGAAAAAACAAGGTCTTGACGGAGCGCGGCAGCCGAAATATCGACGCGCAGCACACCGTTTTTTTTGAGCGTGACTTTCTCGGTGTACCGCTCGGCGGTAACGCCCGTCACCTCGAGCCACGCCTGCCGCAGCCGAACTTCGTTGTACTTCTGACGCACCTCGCGGGTGTTCAGAAAGTCGTGTAATACGTCTTTGAGTAGCGACTCGTCTCCGTTGTTTTTCATAGGGAATGAAGAGAAAATAAGATACTGAATATTATTACGCAGGATTTTGTGTCAAAACAAGGCAGATTTGAGGCGCGATGCCGTGCATCGTAACGAAAATCTAACGCAGTTTTGGCGCGAAAGACAAGTGAGAATACAGTAACTTATTTTGGACGCATTCCCAAGGTAAAGGTAGGTGTTTTGGGTGAAATAAAATGAAATTTTTAGTGTAATTTCTTTACCTATTGGCTAATATTACTCAAACGGATCATTTTTTCTTTCTTCTTTCTTTTTCTTGATAAAAAGAAACAAAAATCAAGACTTATTAGCCTTGTCAGGCTGCTCTTCGCGTAAAAAGGGAACACAGCCCAAACTTGCAGCTCCCAAATGGTCGCGCTTAGAACAGTGCGCTGTTTATCACCTTTTTACACTCCGTTTTCGCCGACAATTCTAATAGGTCGGTCGCCCCAACCCCTGAGCTATCGACATTTTCCTTTTACTTTGTATAGTTATTATCTTATTTTTTGCACAATTAGATAATAATACACTTCTGCATATATCCCAAAATATGCGCAAATATACTAATACACTTCTGCATATACCCCAAACCGCGCATAAACACTTTTATGCACATCTGCATAAGCGTCAAAATGCTCATTTATAAGCTATTACATTTTATTGGTATTGTATAAATAAACAAAAACTCGCGTCTGCACATTGGCAAACACGAGTATTTGTGTGTTATGATGTTAATGACTTTGTTTATGACTTTTTGATTACAAATATGGCTATTCCACCACAATCTTTCCTTTGCTAATCTGCTCGTTATCGATATTGATAGTATAAATATAGCAGCCTGACGGCATATTTTTACGATGCAACAATAAAGTGTTATCATTGAAAGTCTGCGTAGTTATGGCTTGACCAAACACGTTATATAGTGTAAACGTCTTTACTTTATTATTAATATCCTCATTGGCTATTATTTCCAATAAAGCAGAGTCGTGCATTGGATTTGGCACGACTTTGACCGTATAGTTGCGGTTAGTGACTACTTCGCTGAGGCTCAAAAACACACTTGCTACGTCCGCCGCAATAGTATGGCGGTAAGTATTGGTCGCCACAGGCGCATTAACATCAAAATAGATATTTGCTTGATTATCAATGGTCTGACCCGCTACAACATTGCTTTTGGTACGGATTTTATAGCGTACAAAACCATGTGATTTGGCTTCATTTGTCGTGCTATCAGGCAGCAAGATATTAATATATAAGAACTCTAATACGCCATTGCCCTTAAGCGAATAAGTCATCGGGTGACTCGACGCGCCTATTTTGAGCGTCGTTTTATCGAGTGGGTCTGGCAACGCATTTAGTAGCCTAACCACAAAAGCGGTATCGTTGCCCGTATTCTGAAAACGGATAGTGTATTCTATTTCGGTGTCTTTCGGTATAAAATGCGCGCTCTGCGTTCCTTCAGGGACGGCTGATATGTCGTTCGGGTCAAAGGACGTGCGTACCTGCGTACATAGCTGATGCTCAAATGCGCTACCCGAATTTAAGGCGTACTGATTCACAAACCCCCAATGTATCGCGTTTGTTGCGCCATCGCAACCCCACACCAAAAAGGTCTCCTGCGTATTGTGGGCAGGGTTTCCTGCCGTCTCTGCGGCTATAATGCGATATATTTTGTGCGGGTCAGCCGTGATTGTGACCGAGTCACTTCCGCTTGCTGCCAACTGAAACGTGCCGCCGCGCACCATGATATTATCCTCGACTATCCAATACGACTGCGCGACGGTCATCGGTAGCGTACCCGCGTTCGTCAGCACAAAACGCACCTGATTATTACCTACGCAACGCCCCGTTACCGTTACATCAGAGCCGTCCCAACTTAGCGCAGTGCCAGTACTACAATATCCATGTGGAAAAATTTCTGCGTGTGTGCAAAGCGTCTGATTTATTACCGCCGTGCAAGCTACTGCGACGTTTAGCGTAAAGCTACCGCGTTGCAGCGCGCTCACACTCCCTACTGCAAACCGATATACATTATTCCCTTGTGCTGTATAGGCAACACTCGCCGAGGAAAGGGTCAGCTCGGGTGCAAGCGTAAGTTCCGCATAGCTGCCTTGCGATGCAATCGTTCCTTTATTGTAATAATTCACCACCATCGTAGCGGTACTACACGGACGCATAATAGTTTGCGCCGCGTGGTCTATCTCCATATCTGTACACGGCACGAGCGCGTTCACCAAAACATTACGCGTCACTTGTTGCCCACTTTGTGTAATAGTAATTGTAGCAGTATTAGAGCAAACAGACCAATAGCTATTCGGCGCGGCAACGCTAATAGTATATGTGCCAGTCGGAACTCCTATTTCGTAAAGTCCACTTGTATCACTATTATTAATATATATCTCGTTCGTGGCAATATTAGTTGCAGTGACTAATAAGCCACTGAGCTTTACAGTCGATGCAACGCAACCCAACGATTTGAGAACATTACCAAAAATACGCCCGTCGATAGAGGACAAACAACCTCGGCTATTACTCGGTGCGCAGAGCGGCGCGAACGCACCATTTCCGTTTATTAAACTTATAGGACGATTAGCGATACAACCAATATTGGTGTTGTAAATAGTTAAATTACTTAGATTATTAGGTAAAAACGATAAACAGGTTAAGGGATTGGAATCTAGATACAGGGTTTGTAGCATTGCCAAACTATCCACATCTAAACTAGTAATTTGATTATAGCGACAATCCACCTCTTTCAGTAGATTTAAACCCTGTAAATCGAGACTTGGCAGAAAATTACCCGCACATTTAAGCGTTTCTAAATTGTGTAAACCTTGCAGGTTTAAGTTGGTTAATCGATTATCAATACAATCTAAATACTTCAAATTAGTAAGATTATACAAATCTATGTTGGTTAATTGGTTACTCTGCACAATCAAATATTGCAGTGCGCTCGGTAAAGGGGGCAGTACTGTTAAGGAATCTTGGTAACAATAAAAATAAGTCAAAGAAGCAGGTAAAGGCGGAAAACTCGCAATAGGATTGATACCGCAATTCAAATATAACAAGCCATTGGGTAAGGCAGGGAATGTAGTGATATAATTCTTGGTGCAACTTAAATAAAGTAAACTGCTCGGCAGAGGCGGTAAGTGATTAATAAGTGTAGAGTCGCAGACCAAAGACCGTAGGTTGGGTGGCAACGTTGCGGGCAACGTGCGTATTGGGCTGTAAGAACAGTATAGCCCTTTTAAGGTGCTTGGAAGCGGTGGTAAACTCGTTAAATAAGGAGAATTGTAACAATATAATTTGAGTAAGCCATTATGTAATACTGGGAGTGAAGTTATAGCAGTTCGATTACAAATTAAAACTTTTAAACTATCAAAATATTGCACGCCATCTATCGAGGTGAAGTTAGCATTACCCAAAGTTAAAGAATCTTCTTGTACTATTGTGGTACAAGTCGTGTCCATCATGCCCTGCACGTTAAAGCAACTCGGGTATAATTGTTGCAGAGCGTTTCTAAAATCTGCGTCAGGAATATTGACATATTGCGCGTTCGCCGCAAAAGCGGCGCAAAAAAAGCAGCAAAGCAATGCCGTAGTACGGAGTTTTGTTAGTACATTTTTCATGGTATTATTATTGAGATTGTTTAGAAATATGATTTGTTATCATTTGTTATTTTTGATGATACAAAGGTGCGCCGTTTGCAGCAAAACCGCAAAACGCCCTTTTTGCCATTGTATTTCACATTTTGAAACAGAATCTATATTTTATTAGGTTTATTGGTATAAAAAACGTAGTTTTGTATTTTTAAAATAAGCTAAAAAAGATGAAAATAAATGAAAATAGGTGAAAATAAATAAAAACGCGGCTAAATTCGTCGGAATTTAGCCGCGTGGGAAGCGGGGAAAGTTATTCGTAAACGTCTTTTCGATGCGCTACGCGGACAATATCGACGCACAAAACTTCGTCTTGTATCGTATAAACGACGCGGTACATCGACACCCGAATACGATAGACGTTTTTTGTGCCTTTGAGTTTTTTACAACCTATCGGGCACGGCTCGTCTTGCAGGTCGGTTATCGCTTCCATGATAGCAATAGCATACATTTTGGGCAATGCGTCAATTTCCTTCTCTGCGCGCCGCTTGATAATTAGGTTATAACTCATTGGCTTGCA
>JAYWGJ010000290.1:0-5382 GCA_043778315.1 Saprospiraceae bacterium
TATCTACACTTGAAAAATAGCTTAAAAGCTACGTTTCACTACGTTTTAACTATTTTTCGGCGTTCCCGATAATGCAAACTAATTTAAAACATCTACTTATGCTCTACGCATTGGTAGAACAAAACTATGTAGAAGCTACTCAATCTACGGATTTGAAACAGGTACAGACGTTTTTGCATACTAATGATTTTGATAATACCCGAAACAATGACTACTTCCACCCAGAATTAGGCATTATTTTGGAGGATTTACACGATGAAAATGTTTTGACCTCACATGAAATTCTTTACTTCATTGACACTGTTTTCTATGTAAAACGGGAGATTTTTTGGCGATAAATTTGGACGTTGTTTTAAACCCCGCTAATTTTGGTTTTCTAAAACAGGGCGTATTTGATTGCTCCAAAGAAAAAATAAAAGCGACTCGTTTCTTAGTGAAATAAGTCGCTTTTTTATTGTGTCAGACCAATATTAATTCAAGGTCACTTGCATCAAAAACTGCACTTCTTCGTTCAGTTCTACGGGCTCGCCATCTGCCAAAACGTCTGCGTATTGCAGGTCGGTCGCTAAGGTTTCGCTGCAAATATAGTTTTTGAACTGCGCCATTGCGCCGTCGAGCGCGGCGTGTTTTTGCAGCTTTACGCTAATCGTATCGGTCATATTGTAGTCGCGGGTTTTGCGGAGCGTTTGTATGCGGTTCACTATTTCGCGGGCTGTGCCTTCGGCGAGCAGCGCGTCGGTGAGCGTCACGTCTAAGGCGACGGTGAGCGTGCCGTCGGTCGCCACAAACCAACCCGTGATGTCCTCCGAAACGATGTCGACTTCGTCGAGCGTAAGCGGTATTTTTTCGTCGGCGACAAGCAAAATATAGCTTTTCGTCGCCTCAAAAGTCGTTATTTCGTCTTGCGACAAGCCCTCGAGCATGGTTTTGGCAGCAGCCATATTTTTACCTAATTTCTTACCCAAAAGTTTGAAATTCGGCTTCACTTTTTTGTTTACAATACCTGACGTATCGGTTATATATTCTAATTCTTTAATATTTAATTCTTGCAATATCAAATCTTTAACCGCTTCTACTTGCGCTTGAAATTCGGGATTTAATATCGGCAATAAAATACGCGAAAGCGGCTGCCGAACACGGATTTTTTCTTGTTTGCGTAGCGATAACGCCAACGAACAGATGCGCTGCGCGTAGTCCATGCGTTGCTCCAAGGCTTTATCGATAAGTTCGGTTTCCGCCTTGACGAGGTAAGTAAGGTGAACGCTGTCGTACTGCAAAGGCGTGTTATTTGCTTTCGCCTTCGCCCGAATCGGCGCGGTCAAATTATTGTACAGCCACTCCGAAAAGAACGGCGCGACGGGCGACATCAGTTGCGCAACAGCAGCCAAACACTCGTGCAGCGTCTCGAAAGCCGCCTTGTCCATATCCCAAAAACGGCGGCGACATTGCCGCACATACCAGTTGCTGAGTTCGTCGACGAACGCCTCTATCAAGCGCACGGCGGCGGTCGCGTCGTAGTCAGACATCAGGCGCGTGTAGTCTTGCACGAGCGTATGCAGTCGCGAAAACACCCATCGGTCTATCTCGGGGCGCGCCGCGACGGGCGTGACGTTTTGCTCGTCCATCACCCAATTTTCGACATTGGCGTAGAGCGCGAAAAAATTATAAGTATTATATAGTGTACCAAAAAATTTGCGGGTCACTTCCTCGATGCCAGGCGAATACTCGGGCAACGGGTTGCCTTGCGGGTCGGTTTTGCGCCAAGAGAATTTGAGGTTATCCCAAGCGTCGCAATTAGACAGCATATACCAGCGCACAGGGTCGGCACCGTATTTTTGTATTGCCAAAAACGGGTCGACGGAGTTGCCCCGCGACTTCGACATTTTATTGCCGCTTTCGTCCAAAACCAAACCCGTAGAAAGTACGTTTTTGTACGCTACGCTATCAAAACACATCGTCGCGATAGCGTGCAAAGTGTAAAACCAGCCGCGAGTTTGGTCCACGCCTTCCGAAATAAAATCGGCTTGCCAGCGCGTTTGCAGCAAGTCGGGGTTTTCCATCGGGTAATGTTTTTGGGCGTAAGGCATCGAGCCGCTATCAAACCAAACGTCGATAAGGTCGGTTTCGCGGGTCATCGGTTCGCCGCTTTCGCTCACTAATATCACGTCGTCGATGTACGGACGATGCAGGTCGGTAGGGACGGATTGCGATAAGCCCAACGCCTTATTTGCCTTCTCGATTTCGTCGGCGAGGTGCGCGATAGAAGTGATAATACGCTCTTCGGTACTGTCGGCGGTGCGCCAAATCGGTAGCGGAATGCCCCAATAGCGCGAGCGCGACAAATTCCAGTCTTGTAGGTTTTCGAGCCATTTGCCAAAACGTCCTTCGCCCGTAGCGGCAGGTTTCCAATTAATAGTTTGATTTAATGCTGACATACGTTCTTTTACGGCAGAGGCGCGGATAAACCAAGAGTCGAGCGGATAGTACAAAATCGGCTTGTCGGTGCGCCAGCAATGCGGATACGAGTGTATGTATTTTTTGACATTCAGGGCTTTGCCCGCCTGTTTGAGGTGAACCGCAATATCGACATCGACGCTGATATACGCCGCGTCGTCGGTATAGTTTTTGACGTAGCGACCCGAAAATTCGCCTACCGTATCCACAAATTTACCTTGTTTATCTACGAGCGTGAGCGCGCCGATACCTGCGGCACGAGCTACTTTGCGGTCGTCCGCACCGAACGACGGCGCGATATGCACTACGCCCGTACCGTCGGAGGTCGTCACAAAATCGCCGAGTATGATGCGAAAAGCGTCCGTCGCGTCGGTCGTCGTATCCAAAACCTCTATCGGATTGCCGAACGGCAGCAATTGCTGGTAGCGAATATCCGCCAAGTCGCGCCCCTTGAAAGGCGGGCTGACCGAAACGATTTCCGCTTGATTTTTGCCTTCGCCAAACCATTTATCCACCAAATCACTCGCTAAAATGATACTTTGCGCCGTTTTTGTATAAGGATTAAGGGTTTTTATAGTCACATAATCGATATTCGGTCCGACGCAAAGCGCGGTATTCGACGGGAGCGTCCAAGGCGTAGTCGTCCATGCGGCGACGTGCAAAACCTCGTTTTCATCGGTAAATAAAAATGCAGATTGCTCGTTTCGGACGACTTCAAAGAGAGCCGCGACGGTCGTATCGGTCACATCTTGGTAGCAACCGACCTGATTGAGTTCGTGCGTCGACAAGCCCGTGCCTGCCGCAGGCGAGTACGGCTGTATGGTGTAGCCCTTGTATATCAAGCCTTTATGGTATAAAATACCCAATAAATGCCAAACGGACTCGATGTATTCGTTCTCGAAAGTGATGTACGGATTGTCGAGGTCGACCCAATAGCCCATCTTCCGCGTGAGGTCGTCCCATCGGTCTTTAAACTGCATGACGGTTTCGCGACAAGCAACATTATACGCATCAACGGATAGCTTTTTGCCGATATCTTCTTTCGTGATACCGAGTTTTTTCTCTACGGCAAGCTCTATCGGCAACCCGTGCGTGTCCCAACCGCCTTTGCGCTCCACTCGTTTCCCGTTAAGGGTCTGAAAACGGCAAAAAGTGTCTTTGATGGCACGAGCCAAAACGTGGTGTATGCCAGGCATAGCGTTAGCGGAGGGCGGACCTTCGTAAAAAACGAAACTTTCGCTTTCGGGACGGTCGCTGATGCTCCGCTCAAACACGCGCTCGGCAGACCAAAACGCCAACACTTCTTGGTCTATCTGATTGAAATCGAGGCTTTTATATTCTTTGTACATAATTTAATATGAAATGATGATTCTGTAATTGTAACAAAAATTGTTACCTAAAATTTCAACGTCCGCAACACCTTGCGCGGGTTCAATTTCAATAAATCTAAACTAAACGTGATGCGGTTGAGGTACGAGCCGCGCTGCGCCATTTCGCGCTCCAAATTGTCGGATTGAACTAACGGAAAATTGATGTTTAGCACGTCGGCGATAGAGAGCTGCGCACCGCCAGCCCAAAGTATTTCGTCTGCTGGTTTCACGCCTGCGAACACGAGCGACGGCTGCGTGATTTTGTGGTAGCCCAAGTCCAAATACGGTTTGATAGGAATTTTGAACGGTAGCGCGGCGCGCAAATTGAGCGACGCGACCAAGTCGGTCGAGGTCGCAAAATTGGAGGTAGTAAAGGTCGGCGTTTTGAAACCGCCCGCGCCAAGTCCGATTTGCTGACTCCAAATGCCTACATTATCAGACCGCCCCATCAAGTTTTGGTCGTAAGCAAAATCGTTTTCGCCATGCGAAGCGAGCGAAAATCCATACGGGCTAAACCCGCCGTATTGCGGATACGCGCCGCTTGCATTATACAACATTTTGCCCACAAAAGCGCGAATATCTAAGCCGCCACCATCTTTCTTGTACGTCAAGCGGTAATTTCCCTCTACCGATGCGCGAGCAAAGGCGTGTGCGCCGTTGTCGGGCGAATGCGTAAGTTGCACTTTTACGCTGTACGGACAAAATTTTCGGCTGTTTTTGAGTTCGTATTGCACGTCGTTCACGATGCGCGACTCTGTTGTTTTGCCCGCAGGCGCGAACCGCGCATTGATAGACGTATCGGACAGTGCGAAAGTCTGCGATTCCTCGTTTATCCACATCGAACGCGCCGTAATAATATGTGTTGCGCCCGTCGGTTTGTTGCGCAACTCTATCTCTAATCGCGGCGCGACTTTCGTATATTTCAGATGATAATCAAATAACGGATTGTAGCTTGCGTTAAACGTTTTGGCGTTCGCGCCAAGCGTAATACTTCTGATACCGCCCGTTTTCGGAAAAATACGGTAGTTGATATCTGCCAAACCTGTGAGATTTTTTGAGCCTAAACCGTACATTGGCATCAGCGTAAAATCCATTTTTGACGGTATCAAATTGCTATAAATAGCCGTTCCAATCATCAATTTATCGTAATTATTGAAGCCAATAATGGGCGATACAAATATAGACGTTTTTTTTGGGTCGTCCCACGCGAGGAGCGGCTTGATTTTGAAGTGAGGTATCGCAGGAAAAATGCCGCTTGTGCGCAACGTGTTATTATGTCGGTTCAGCTCGGGCATCGAGTTGTCGGCGTTGATGACGAAGCGGTCTGCCGGGCGCGAAATACTGCCTTTCGGCGCAAATTCCTGCTTGCCCGAAAACCCGTCGTACCATTCTGTACCTACCACTTTATCGTCTTTTATTGCGCTTACGCAAAACGGACCCGCGATTTCGCCTTTATTAACCACGGTAAAAATGCCGTCCACATTTATTTTCGTGATGGCATAATCCAATTGTCGCGTCGTTTTGATTAAATCGGCGAACAGCCAATCCAATTTTTTGC